>DATAHD010000622.1:0-5212 GCA_036263395.1 Rhizomicrobium sp.
ATCCTGCTTGAAGCCATCGACTTGACGAAACCCAAGCTGCAGGGCGAGCGGGCCAGCATTCCCTTCCAAAGTATTATCCCAGATGCTGTCGTTCACATCGACGTGCCGGACTTCGACGCCATGTTCGATGGCATCGCGAACAATCTCTGCGGGGGCGTAAAAGCCCATCGGCTGTGAGTTCAGCAGCGCGCAGGCAAAGACGGCGGGATAATGCTTCTTTATCCATGCCGAAATGTAGACCAGATGCGCGAAGCTAGCTGCGTGGCTCTCAGGGAAGCCATAACTGCCAAATCCCCTGATCTGATTGAAGCAGTCCTCGGCGAATTTTCGGTCGTAACCGCGCTTCACCATGCCCTCGACCATTTTGGTTTCGAACGTGTCGATGGTGCCCAGGTTGCGGAACGTCGCCATGGAGCGGCGCAATTTGTTGGCTTCTTCGGACGTGAACTTGGCGGCCACCATCGCCAGCTTCATCGCCTGCTCCTGAAACAAGGGAACGCCCATTGTTCTACCCAGGACGTTCTCGAGCTCCTTTTCCTTTCCGGGTTCGAGCGTGGGGTGCGGAAAGCTTACCAAGCTGGGGTTTTTGCGCCGCTTGAGATAGGGGTGAACCATGTTGCCTTGAATCGGGCCGGGACGAACGATCGCAACCTCGACAACAAGATCGTAAAACTTCCGCGGCCTGAGCCGAGGCAGCATGTTCATCTGCGCGCGGCTCTCGACCTGGAACACGCCGATAGCGTCGGCCTTGCACAGCATGTCGTAGACCACAGGATCTTCGCGCGGCACGTTTGCGAGATCGAATGATTTGTTGTGATGCAAACGGATCAGGTCGAAGGCTTTGCGGATGCAGGTCAGCATGCCGAGCGCGAGCACATCGACCTTCATCAGTCCGACATGATCGAGATCGTCTTTGTCCCATTCGATGACAAAGCGATCCTCCATGGCTGCCGGACTGGTTGGAACGATCTCGTCGAGCCTGTCCTTGGTCAGGACAAATCCGCCGACATGCTGCGAAAGGTGGCGGGGAAATCCCATCATCGCATTGGCGGCATTCACGGCACGCAAGATCTTCAGGTTGAAAGGATCAAGTTTGCCTTGCCGGACCTGATCTTCCGAAAGACGGCTTCCCCAACTGCCCCATACACCACTCGCCAGATCGGCGGTGATGTCTTCGGTCAGGCCGAATACTTTTCCGGTTTCACGGATAGCGCTGCGCGGACGGTAATGAATGACGGTTGCGGTCAGCGCCGCATGGGGGCGCCCATACCGCTCGTAGACGTATTGGATAACCTCCTCGCGCTTCTCATGCTCGAAGTCGACGTCGATATCCGGCGGTTCTTTGCGTTCCTGTGATACGAACCGCTCGAACAGCAGGTCCACATCATCCGGGCTGACACCGGTTATACCCAGCGCAAAGCAGACGACCGAATTCGCGGCTGAGCCGCGCCCTTGGCAGAGAATTTCCGGCTTTTGATTCCGTGCGAACTGAACGATGTCGTAGACGGTAAGGAAATAAGGCGCGATTTCGAGCTTGGCGATCAGGGCAAGCTCTTTCTCAAGTATCCCTCTGACTTCGTCCTGCTTTTGTCCCAGGTACCGCCGCTGAATGCCGGCACGCGCGAGATCGGCGAGATGCTGATCTGGAGTCTTTCCTGGTGGGACAGGTTCCTCCGGATAGTTCTTGCCAAGCTCTTTGAGGGTGAAGGTTATCCGTTCGGAAAAACGAATGGTCTGTGCGATGGCATCCGGCGCAGCCGCAAACAGCGCCCGCATCTCATCCGACCCTTTCAAGAAGCGCTCGGCATTCGCTTCAAGCCGGTATCCGGCTTCGTCCAAGGTCACATGTTCGCGGATGCAGGTGACGACGTCCTGGAGTTCGCGGCGCTCTTCGACGTCATACAAAGCGTCGTTGGTTGCCAGAAGCGGAACATCCGCATCCGCTGCAACCCGCTGCCATGTCTCCAGCCATTGTTGGTCATTGCCGCGAAGATGGAGGGAAACGCCCAGCCAGACACGGTCTAGTGCGTGGTTTTTCAGCTTTTCCAGAAGCCTTCGAACCTCGTCCGGCTCCCCTTCGATCCGGGACGCGAACACCGATGCCGGCAACACATCCGGCCCGTCGATCTTCGTAAGATCGGCATTCCAGAATTTCCCGGCAGGATTTTCGATGGGTGCGCCGCGATAAGGATAAGGCGGCATGACGACCAGCAACAACCCTTCCTGCCATTCGAGAAGATCGTCAAGCGTCAGCAGGCATTCGCCTTTCGGCGCGCGCCATTTGCCTTTGCTGAGCAGGCGGCACAACCGTCCATACGCTGGGCGGTCTGTTGGGTAAGCGAGGATGTCCGGTGTGCCATCCACAAATACCAATCGGCTGCCGATCAATTGTTTTGGGAGCGGCCCGTTTGTTTGTTCGCTGATCTGGTTGAAGGCATCGTACATGCGCACAACGCCGGCCAAGGTGTTGCGATCGGCGATGCCGATGGCGGTCAATCCGAGATTGACGGCATGTGCGGCATAGTCTTTCGGATGCGCCGCCCCGCGCAGGAAGGAAAAATTCGTCGTGACGCCGATTTCTGCATAGGCCGTCATGCGAGCATGCCTTGGAGAATCCAGTGCGGCTGTAGATTTTCGACGCGGCCAATGTCCCGCTTGTTAATCCCCTCGAGATAGATCGCGTACCGCCGTCCCTCCGTGTCCTCGACACGATAGTAGTCCCGCGTCGGCTGATAGGTCTGGTGTTTCCACCACTCCATCGCGATGCGTTCGGGGCCTTCGATCTTTTGCACGGTGTGCGTCGTCTGCCGCCAGTTGAAGCGCAGGGCGCCGCTCTTCACATCGCTCAACACGGTGATCGGTTCAGGCCGCTCGAAGATGCGCAGCGGACGGCGCGGGCTTTCGCGGTTGTGGCGGATGCGGCGCCACTTTTTGTCGGTCTTCTCGATCTGCTGCGCGGGCAAGGCGAACCAGGCCGCTTCCGGGATGTTCGTCTCGTTCGGCTGGAATGCGATGATGTTCTGCACGCCGAACCGTGCTGCGAGCCGGTCGATCAGGAAGCGCACTTCCTTCTTCGCCTGCTCATCGGCATCGAGATCGACAGCCGTAGGTTTCGCGCGTTCGGCGCGCGTCGCACCCAGGCGTATGAGATCGAAGCCAAAGCCGGGATCGAGCGGATCGGCCACCGCCGACAGCTTTTCCCGGAAAAGCCGCACAACAATCGCCGCGTCGCGCGTCGGCGATCCCATATCGATGACGATGCGCTCCACTTTGCCGTCGGCGCGGAAGAAGACGGCCTCCAGCCGCCGAGCTCCCTCATCGCGCTCGGCCATAACCTGACCGATGGATTCGGCGAGGCTTCGCAGCGTGTCCAGGATGATGTCCTCAGTCACGATGGGCTCGGCAAAGCGTTGCTCGGCGCTGTAATCCGGTTGCGCCAGGCGTGGCGTGATCGGCTTCTCGCGCGCGCCATGCGCCTGATCGATCCGCCCCATCACAGCGGCGCCGAACCGCGACTGCAGTTCGCTGCGTTTGCGCTTGTAAATTTGACCGATGGTTTTGAGGCCAGCGCGATGGAAGGCGTGCGTTACCTCCGGCTCGAAATCCATCGCGTCTACTGGCAGCGGCGCGAGCGCCCCGGCTTCCTCGCGCTCCGGCACCACCATGCCGTCGCGATAATGCGCAAGCGCGCGGGCCGCGATGGTGTTGCCGGCCAGTGCACCACGCACGACAAAACCTTGCCTGCCGATGTCGGCCCGAACCTTGTCGAGCAATGCCTGCTCGCCGCCGAACAGATGCGTTGTGCCGGTGACATCGAGCAGCAACTCGCGCGACGTCAGCAAACTCACGAACGGCGTATAACGATCGCACCAATCGGCGATGTGGTTGAGCAGCTCGCGTTCGCCGATCGCGTTGTACTGCACCACTTTCAGCGCCGGCAGCATCGCGCGCGCATCGGCCAGCGCCATGCCCTGGCTCAGGTTAGAGCCCGTTGCCTTGCGGTCGAGCGCGGTGATGCGCATCGCATTCTTGATCTTCGCCGCAACGACCAGCGGCGGTGGTTCAGAAGCCGGCTCGGCTCCCGGCTCCAACTGGCGCACCGCCTCGCGCGCCCTCCACTTGCGTTGCAAGCGGTCGGTCGGAAGGCGAGGGAACCATAGTGCGATGATCCGGCGTGTGGTGTGGCTCTCGGAAGACGCCATTGTCGGTACTCCACTCCATAACCCAATGGCCCAGTTGTCCGCGCCGGTTGCGCAGCAGGTGCGCCTCGAAGCGGGGCTGGCCCCAATCGTATTCTTGGTCTTCGGGGGAAAGGCCCGCCGCAATGCGCCAGCGGGTTTCGGCGGTGCTCGCGTCCGGCTTCGCGTTGAAGCGGAGCAGGATCGCGCTCACGTTTTTCTGCGCCGCGCCGAGTGTCAGTTTGCGGCTCGCGACGAGGTCGAGTGTCCGCGCTTCGCCGCGCAGTTCGATCACGATCGCGCCAAGCCCGGCACACGACAACGCATCGGAGGCCGCCTTCAGCGCGTCCTCCGCATGCGGCACGCGCAGCAGATAAATAAGGTCGGGATCGAGCCCGAGCTCGAGGAAACCGGTGGCCGACAGTTCGCCATATTCGAGGGCCGAGAAGTTCTGCCGGATCCAGAGCAGCGGCCGCCGCCCCATCAGCAGCTTGGCCATCCCGGCGGCAAACCCGGTCGCCGCCGCCTCATCGCCGGGGCGGGCGGCGTAGACCTCATGCAGGGCGCCGCGGCGCAGGCCGCCTTTCAGCACCTTATCGACCCAGGAAAACCCCGTCGGAACCGGTGGCTGGGTGGCCGCCGCGCTGTTGTCCAGGCTGGCCACCGCCTGTCGCAACGCGTCGATTTTCGAAGTTCCGTTCACTTTCAGACTGTCATTTGTTCTCTTTCAGTTCTAATCTGACTCCGCCCCTTGCCAGAGTCAATCGAGAGTCACGCACCCCTTCATGGACATCACAAAGAAGCTCGAAATCCTTGCCGACGCCGCCAAATACGATGCCTCCTGCGCCTCCTCCGGGACGGTCGAACGCCACGCCGAAAAGGGCGGGAAGGGCGTCGGCTCGACCACGCCCGGCATGGGTATCTGTCATTCGTATGCGCCGGACGGGCGCTGCATCTCGCTGCTCAAGATCCTGCTGACCAACGCCTGCGCCTTCGATTGTCTCTATTGCATCAACCGCTCGTCCTCGAACGTG
>DATAHD010000623.1:0-3036 GCA_036263395.1 Rhizomicrobium sp.
GATGCGAGGGACGGACGGTATGGCATCACCGGGGAAGCGGTCATTAGCGGCGTTCGCCTGAAGGTGGAGGCGAAGCCGGATGAGATTCTCGTCAGCGGCGAGACGCAAAAGTTAATCGCTGCATTTTATGACACCGAGGCATTGCCGGCCTTCACACCCAAGGGCCATACAAAAGCCACGGTGCCCTTCCGTGTGTTGAAACAGACACCGATCGACTCGCGCTTTGAAGCGTCGGTCATCAAAGGATTCAGCCGCTACACCGGCCGCCGCGAGGAACTCCACAGGCTGGAGGAATGCCTGGAACGGACGATCGCCGGTGAGGGCGCACTCGTCACGGTGATCGGTGATCCAGGGATTGGCAAAACCCGGCTGCTTCACGAGTTCACGTCGGAATTGGATCAAACGACGATCACCATTCTACGCGGGAAATGCCAAACCTTTGCGCAGTCCACCCCGTATCATCCGTTTCTCGATGCGCTCCGACGCGAGTTGAACTTGACCGACGACGCAGAGGCCGATGACCTCGTCGAGTCCGCGCGGACGAATATCGTGGCTATCGACGCCTCCCTGGCCCCCTATGTTCCCTATTATCTGCATCTCCTGTCGCTGGAGACGGATTCGATCATCACCCATATGCAAGCGGAGGAACTGCGGCATGCCATGGTGAACGCTCTGGTGAAGATCTTCACCTGCTTGGCGGCTCGGAAGCCGACGCTCTTTATCCTGGAAGACTGGCATTGGCACGATGAGCCATCCGAGCACCTCCTGAAACGCCTAGCCGACCTCCTACCCCGGCATGCGCTGACCATGCTGCTGACGGCACGGCCTGAATACTCGGTCTCGTGGGCCACATTCCCCCATCACCTATGCATGAGATTAACGGCTCTTGACGTACAGGACAGTGAAGCGATCATGCGCTCAGTCTTCAAGGCCGACATTTTGCCTGAGAGACTCGGGCGGCTCGTCCATGACCGAACCAGCGGAAACCCGCTGTTCATTGAAGAGATCTGCCACTCATTGAGCGAGGAAAACAGGATCGTCGTGAAGGACGGCATAGCCACCCTGACACGACCATTGGACGACCTGGCGCTGCCTGAGACGGTGCAGTCGATCATCCAGTCGCGTCTCGATCGCCTGGACTGGAAACTCAAGACAGTGCTGCGGCTCGCATCAGTGATCGGGCGCGTGTTTACTGAGAAATTGCTCGAGCAAGTTTTGCAGGGGCAAGGCCCCGGCAACCTTCGTGAATCCTTGGAAGCTCTCATCCGCACCGAGATGGTGCTTCCGGTCGAAGGCCACTCCAGCACCGAGTATATGTTCAAGCATGCGCTGACCCAGCAAGTGACGTACAGCACGATCCTGCATCAGCGGCGAAAAGTGTTGCACGGCCTCGTCGGTCGAGCCATGGAAGAGCTCTATAGCCACCGGATGCATGAACTCGTTCATCTCCTGCACCATCATTTCAGCCTCGCGGAGGACTGGGAGAAAGCGATCCGATATGCGCGCGAGGCGGCCGCGCAGGCGAAACGGGTATGCCAGTTCGAAGAGGCCTTACGCTTGCTCGAACAGACGAAGACGGCGATTTCGCAACTGCCGCCGGATCGAGCGCGGCACGCCACGTTGATCGAGACGTTATTGGAAGAGGAGCGCCTATCAGACACGCTGGGATGGCGTGAACGCCAGGAAGCCGTGCTCGAACAGATCTTTTCGATTCTCCGGTGCCATGACGAGCCGTCATGCAGAGCCGCGGCCTCTTTGCGCCAGGGCGACCTCTTGACCCAGCTCGGACGCTTCCAAGAAGCCGACGAGGCCTTGCAGGAAGCGCTGGCCATCAGACGCAATCTCTTGGATGCGAGTGGAGAGAGCAATACCCTTCGCAGCCTCAGCTTCCTCCGATGGCATCAAGGCAGGCATCAGGAAGCCGTGGCCTGTAACGAAGCGGCCCTGACGATCGACCGGAAGCGCGGCGACGGCCGGGCCATGTCGCATGATCTCACCAACCTCGCTCCCCTCCTGCAACACCTCGGCGATTCAGAGGGCGCACTCGCACGTCTGCACGAAGCGCTTGCCCTTGAAGCTTCGCAGAAGGATGCCTTTAATCGCATGACCATCCTCTTCAACATCGGCAACATCTACAACAAGTGCGGCGAGCTTGATCATGCACTGGCCTATTACCGTGACTCGCTCACGGTCTGTGTGGACCATCATCTGGGTATTAACCACACGCTCGTCCTGTGCAGCATCGCGAGCATTCACTGGAAACAGGGTCGGCAAGCCGAATGCCTTGAGCTCTATGCGGAAGTCCTCAAGATCTGTCGAACGATGAACTACCGCCGCGGTCTCTCATATGCATTGACGGCGGTGGGGAATTTTCTGCTCCTGCTCGAGCGTGCCAACGACGCTCTGCCCTATTTCCTGGAGAGCACGTCAGTGCTCGAAGAGCTCGGCGATTTCTCCAACGAGGCCATCGCCTGGCGCATGGTGGCAACGCTGTACCAGCAATGCCACGCGTTCGACAAAGCGCTCGAGGCCTGCCAAAAGGCCTACGGCTTGCTCGCCCGTCTGGAGGACCGCTGCGGCGCTATTGGCGTGTTATCTGACATGGGACGTATCGCCCGCGACCATGCCGCAGGCGCCACTCAAGCCATCGAATATTTCACGAAGGCACTTGGGATCGCCCGGGAATTAGGCGACGCCCATCGTCAGGGCGATCTGCTCAATGCCATCGGGATCACGCTTTGGAAGAACGGCGCCTATGAGCCGGCCCTCGCGCAATATGAAGCGGCACTCGTGCAATACCGCGACGCCGGCGATCTGGCGGAAACGGCACTCGTGCTCAACAGTCTCGGCGTCACGCTCAAAAGTCTGCGCCGCTACGATGAGGCCTTGGCGCGCCTCGAGCAAGCGGTGCACGCGGCGCATCAGGCCGATCACCGTCTGTTCTTAGGCTATGCCCTGGCCGGCATTGGCGATGTGTATCGCGAGAGAGGCGAGTACGCAAAAGCCGCCACTCACTACCGGCGCTCCCTGGACATT
>DATAHD010000624.1:0-9817 GCA_036263395.1 Rhizomicrobium sp.
TCGGGGCTTTACCACGCTCCAGCGGTCGCCTTTGACCAGCACTTCGGGAGCGGGCGGCCGCGCATTGTAGGCCGAAGACATCACCGCACCATAGGCGCCCGCGGTCAGGAAGGCGACAAGATCGCCGCTTTTGAGTTCCGCTATGTCACGATCGCGTGCGAACAGATCGGTGGTTTCGCAGACCGGGCCCACAACATCGTAAACGGCGTGGTTGGTGGCGATGGTCGGCTCGGCCACCGGGATAATCTCATGGTGCGCGTCGTAAAGCGCCGGGCGCATCAGGTCGTTCATCCCCGCGTCGAGGATGAGAAACCGCTTGTTCTCGCCGCGCTTCACATAGACGACGCTGGAAACCAGCACGCCGGCATTGGCGGCGATCAGGCGGCCGGGTTCGAAGATCAGCGCCACATCGAGGCCGCGGGTCGCGGTGCTGACCGTGCGGGCATAAGCCTCCGGATCGGGGGGCGGCTCGTTGTTGCTGCGATAGGGGACGCCGAGGCCGCCGCCAAGGTCGGTGCGTTCGATGCTGTGGCCGTCGGCGCGCAGCGTCCTCACCAGTTCGGCGACCTTGCCGAAGGCAGTCTCGAACGGCGTGAGATCGGTGATCTGGCTACCGATATGGACGTCGACGCCGACGATCTTGATACCCGGCAGTTTGGCGGCGAGCGCGTAGGCGTCGCGGGCGCGGCTCCACGGGATGCCGAACTTGGTCTCCGATGTGCCGGTGGTGATCTTGGCGTGCGTCTTGGCATCGACATCCGGATTGACGCGGATGGTGATGGGCGCGGTCGCGCCGCGCGCGGTGGCGACGTCGCTTAGCGCCTCAAGCTCGGGTTCGCTTTCGACGTTGAACTGATGGATGCCGACGTCGAGGGCGAGCGCCATCTCAACCTTCGTCTTGCCAACGCCAGAGAACACAATGCGGTCGCCGGGGATGCCGGCGGCCAGCGCCTTCTTCATCTCACCGGCCGACACGACATCGGCACCGGCGCCGAGATTGGCGAGCGTCTTGAGGACGGCAAGGTTGCCGTTCGCCTTCACCGAGAACGCGACGAGCGTGCCTTTCGGAAAGGCGTTGGCAAAGACGCGGTAGTGGCGTTCGAGCGTTGCGGTGGAATAGCAATAGAACGGCGTGCCGACCGCTTTCGCTATCGCGGCGAGATCGACGTCTTCGGCATGCAGCGAACCGTCCCGATACTGGAAGTGGTTCATGTGTTGCTGTTTTGCGGCGGCGGCTTGGACGGATCTCTCTCGTCCTTTGGCGTCGGTTTGCCGTTCGGTTTCATCAGATCGGTTTTCACACCGCAGCCGGACAGCGCCAGCGGTGTGGCGATGCCGAGGGCGAGAACGAGGAACAGCCGGGTCTTCATATCAGCGTCTCCTGCCAGAACTTTACCTGTTCGCGCACCCGCTCCGGTGCGGTGCCGCCAAAGCTGCGGCGCGAGGCGACGGAGCTTTCGACCGTCAGCACCGTGAGCACATCTTCGGTGAGCAGCGGCTCGATGGCCTGCATGTCCTTGAGCGCCAGCTTGTCGAGCGTGACGTTCTTGTCTTCGGCCAGCTTCACGATGCTGCCGGCGATATGATGCGCATCGCGGAACGGTTTCTTGAGCACGCGCACGATCCAGTCGGCGAGATCGGTGGCGGTGGGAAAGCCCGGCTCGGCGGCGCGGCGCATGACATCCACGTTCGCTTTGAGATCTGCGATCATGCCGACCATCGCGGCGAGCGAGAGCTCGATCGTGTCGGCGGCGTCGAACACGCGCTCCTTGTCTTCCTGCAGATCGCTGCCATAGGCGAGCGCAAGGCCCTTCACCACGGTGGCGAGCGCCACGAAGTCGCCGATCACGCGGCCCGTCTTGCCGCGGATCAGCTCCGCCGCATCGGGATTGCGCTTCTGCGGCATGATGGAAGAGCCGGTGGTGAAGGCGTCGGACAGCTTCACGAAACCGAAGGCCGGTGTGGTCCACTGCACCAGTTCACCGGCGAGGCGCGAGAGGTGCGTCGAGCAGATCACGGCAGCGGCCATGTATTCGAGTGCGAAGTCGCGGGCGCTGACCGCGTCGAGCGAATTGCGCATCGGCCTTTCGAAGCCGAGCGCCTTGGCGGTGGCGTGACGGTCGATGGGAAACGATGTGCCGGCGAGCGCGGCAGCGCCGAGCGGCGACTCGTTCGCGCGCCTGGCGGTGTCGGCGAAGCGGCCGCGGTCGCGGTTCAGCATCTCGACATAAGCGAGGCAGTGATGGCCGAAGGTGATCGGCTGTGCCGGCTGCAGATGGGTAAAGCCCGGCATGATGGTGTCGGCATGTTTGTCGGCCTGCGCCACCAGCGCGCGCTGCATCTCGGCGAGACCTTCATCGACGCGGGCACAGGCTTCGCGCAGCCAGAGGCGGAAGTCGGTCACCACCTGATCGTTGCGCGAACGTGCGGTGTGGACGCGGCCCGCCGCCTCGCCCGAAATCTCCTTCAGGCGGGCTTCGATATTCAGATGAATATCTTCTAACGAACGCTTGAACTGGAACTTGCCGGCGGCAATCTCCGCCTCGATCTGGTCCAGACCCGTGAGAATGGCGTCGCAATCGAACTGCGAGATGATCTGCTGATCGGCCAGCATGCGGGCATGGGCGCGGCTGCCGGCCAGGTCCTGGCGGGCCAGCCGTTTGTCGAAATCGATGGAGGGGGTTATCTCCTCCATGACTTTCGCGGGGCCGCCTTCGAACCGGCCGCCCCACATCGAATTCGCGCTCATAAGGTGAACGATGCCTCGTCTTAAGCCGCTATATCTGGCGATTGCCGCCGTCATCGCCTTCGGTGCGATCCTCGCGGTGGTATATGTGAAGAGAAGCGGGCCTGTCCACGCAACAACGCCGCCCGCCACGATGGCGCATTTCGCGCTGTCCGAGCATGCCCCGCCGCTGCCTGACGTGGCGTTCAGCGATGCGCGCGGCGTGCGCCACACGCTGGAGGAATATCGCGGGCGCTATGTCCTGCTGAATTTGTGGGCGACGTGGTGTGCCCCCTGCGTCAAGGAGCTGCCGTCGCTCGCCAAACTGCAGAAGGCGATGGGCGACAAGCTGGCCGTGGTGGCGGTCGATGTCGGGCGCAACGAGGCGCTGGACGCGGCGCAGTTCATGAAGAGCCACGGGGCCGGGGCGCTGCCGGTGTTTCTCGATTCCAACGTCGCGCTGGTGCGGGCGTTCAAGGCCTACGGCCTGCCGCTGACGGTGCTGATCGATCCGAACGGCAAGGAA
The DNA here is from genome assembly GCA_036263395.1 of Rhizomicrobium sp. Taxonomy (GTDB): domain Bacteria; phylum Pseudomonadota; class Alphaproteobacteria; order Micropepsales; family Micropepsaceae; genus Rhizomicrobium. The sequence goes on from DATAHD010000624.1 coordinate 3,252, forward strand.
GTCGGGCGCGCGTCGGGCGAAGCCGACTGGGGTGCCGCGGACTCCGTCAAATACCTTCAGGCGATCACGGCGCGGGCTTCGTCGTAAGCCGACCACATATCGGCGCAATTCACGAGCTCGGCGCGGTCCATGGCGCGGTCGATCGCCATGACGGTGAGACCGGCCTCCATCGAGTCCTCGACGGTCACGGGGAATTTCGCGCCCTTCTCAAATGTGTTGAGCAGGTCGGTCGCCATCGCCTGATCGGCGCCATTGTGATTGTCGTCGGTGCGGTTGGCGTAGTCGATCCGCTCCGGCTTCTTGCGGCTTAAGGTCGGCCGGATCATCAGCTTGTTGCGCACAAGGTCGGCGATGATCGTGCCGGTGGTGCCGGAGATGTACCAGCGCCGCTCCTGCAAGCTCACATGGCTGTTGGAATGGAACGACAGGCGCACGCCGTTGGCATATTCGACGATGGCAACCTGATGATCGGCGACGTCCATGTTGGACTGGAACGCATCGTTGGCGCCTTCCCATCCGGCGTCGCGCAGATTGTAGGCGGGCTCGCCGTCGCTGTAGGTCATCGGCACGTCGGTGCGGCTGGCCACGAAGATGCGCTTGCCGCCGAAGCTGGCGACGCGCGCGGCGCGGGCACCGGCGATGGTGTCGAGGATGTCGAAGTCGTGGCACACCTTGTCGAGCATGAAGCTGCCGCCCCACTCCTGACGGCGGCGCCAGTTGCGCGCGAGATAGGCGCCATGCTCCGGCGGCAGATGCTCGGTGGCATCGATGGAGACAATCTCGCCGATCTCACCTGACAACGCGCGGGCCATCGTCTCGCGCACGATGGGCATGGAGCGCATGACGAGGCCGACGTAGAGCGGCGGGGCCTTCTTCTCGCGCAGGCGGCGTGCGAGGGCGTAGGTCTCTTCTTCGGTGCGGACGATCGGTTTCTCCGCGAAGATCGGATAACCGGCATCGAACGCGGCGAGCAGGTGCTCGTAATGCAGATGATTGGGCGAGCCGATCATCACGAGATCGAACGGGCCATCGTTCAGCAAGGTCTTCACATCGGGATAGACGCGGCCGGCGTCGATCTTTCCGGCAGCGAGAATCTCGGCGCCAACCGGACGCGGATCGGTGTAGCCCGCGATCTCCATCTGCCAGCCGACTTCATCCATCGCACGCAGCACATGCGCAATGCGCTGCCCAAGGCCGATGACGCCGATGCGATACTTGTTCATGTCTCTTACCCGCTCTGCTGGGCTTCAACCAAACCCAAAACCGTCATGACCGGTCGATCCGTAGCGGAGCGAAGGGCGTACCGGTCATCCATTGCCTCGATATCGCGAGAGCGAGCCTCGCTGGTTCAGCATCGAGGCAATGGATGGCCGGGATGGCTTCCGCTTCGCTCCAGCTCACCCGGCCATGACGGCTTGGGGGAGTGGAGAAAGGACAGCACCAGCACAAACTCAGCGCATCTTAGTCGCGTTGAGGATCAGCGAAAGCGGCACGATGGGCGCACCGGGTGGCAGCGTCCAATAGTCCTTGTCGGCCTTGATCAGCTGTTTGAGGCCCATCCACGGGATGTGATGGCCCTCCTCCAGGCGGTCGATGCGAAAGCCCGCGTCGATGGCGCCGTTCAGGGTTTCGGCCATGCCATGCATGTATTGCACGTTGCGATGCGCCTCGAGCGTGCCGGGGCCGGCGTAGTCGCCCTGGTTCTCCAGTTCGAGCGGCGCGGTGCTGTTCCAGTCGTAGCGCACGGTGAACGGCAGCGCCGGTGAAGCCGGCCAGTCGTCAAGCGTCATCAGATACGGATGCGCTTCCGCCATAAACAAGCGGCCACCGGGCTTCAGGGCGTTCGCCGCTACCCGCATCCAGCCGGCGATGTCGTGAATCCAGCAGATCGCGCCCCACGAAGCGAACACGATGTCGAAGTCTGTGAGACCGGCCGGCGGATTGAGCACGTCGGACTGGACGAAGGTGGCTGGCGCGCCGGTCTCCTGCGAGAGAGTGCGCGCGGTCGCGATGGCGTCGTCGGAAAAATCGAGGCCGGTGACGACGGCGCCCATGCGCGCGAGCGACAGCGTGTCGAGACCGAAATGGCATTGCAGATGCAGCAGTTTCTTGCCGCGCACATCGCCGATGCCGCTGCGCACGATCGGATCGAGGATGATCTCACCGCGCCGGAAGGCGGCCGTCTGATAGCCTTCTGAATCGACGTGGCGCCGCGCCATCTCGTTCCAGTAGGCGAGATTGGTTTTCTTGTAATCTTCCATGGCGCATCCCCTCGGGTGCGCTCTTACCAAGGTCAGCCGGATTTCGCCATGTCGGCATCCATCAGCGTCTGCGCTTCGTCGATGGTGAGATTGCAGTCCAGCAGGCGCTGCACGCTCCAGCCTTTCCTGTCGAGGAAATAATAGGTGAGCATGCGATAGCGGTCGTAGAAGCCCGAGCCGACGAGGAAGTGCGGATCGTGGGCGCGGTAGCGTTTGTAGTAAGCCGTGATATCGATCTGACCGCGGCCGCCGAGACCGACATAATCGGCATAGCCTTCGCGCACCCATGCCGGCAGACGCCAATTCCACAGATGCGCCATGCCCCGTGCTTCGCCGGTGAGCGAATGGCCGATCTCATGCGCGCCGTAGTAGGTGAGCGTGCGCGGATTTTCTGCCGGTGTGCCGTTGGGCCGGATCAGTTTGTTGTGGTCGATATCGGACGTGCGCAGAAAGACGTTGCGCGTGACGGGATAGAAATTCACCCCGCCTGCACCGGCGGCGACGTTCATGAAGATGCGCCGCCGCCATTCGCTGTTCGCAACGAAGATCGCGTGCGCCTGATGGGTGTCGAGCGGCGAGCGCGACACGCGTTCGTCGATATGGGCGAGAAGGGTTTGTGCCTTCGCGGTGTCGAACGGTTGATCGGAATAAACCGCGAGGCGGCCACGTTCGGTGTGATAGGCGAAGAAGGGCTCAGGATAGGCGAGCGCTGTGCCAAGCAGGGCCGCGAGAGACACGGGGACCGCCGCGACGATGAGCGACCATTTCCGAATTTTGCGCCAGTTCATGTGTGAGTTGCCCCCACCCGAAAATCCGCTTCGCTTTGCTCTCGAATTTTCGACCTCCCCGCAAGAGGGAGGTGAACTTCAGTCCACCTTCGCGATGTACGGCAGGCCGCGGTCTTTGCTGGCGTCGTCCATGCCGTAGCCGACGATGAAGCCGCTGACGTTCGAGAAACAGGCGTAGTCGGCTTTGAGCAGGGCGTCGGGGCGGTCTTTATCGACGGCGACCGCCGTGAGCACAGCGGCAGCGCCGCGGTCGCGCAGGAGGTCGCTGGCGGTCACCAGCGTGGCCCCGCGGTCGAGGACACCGTCGATCAGGAGCACGGTTTTCGTGCGCACGCGTTCGGTCGGGGCGACGAGGGCGGCCACTTCGGCGGCACCGCTGCGGTTCTGGCCGTAGCTGCGCAGCCAGAGGAATTCGACGGGCAATGACAGCCCACGGCGGGCGAGGGCGCGCAGCAGATCGGCGGTGAAGACGAAGGCGCCGACGAGAACCGCGGCGGCGTAGTCGGGCTTCAGCGGGGCGGCGGCGATTTCGGCCGCAATCGTTTCGACGCGCGCGGCAATGTCGGCTTCGCTGAACAGAACCTTGTGCGTCACTCGCCAGTCCTGACGAAGCGCACTTCGAGATGCTTCGTACCGGCCGGCGGGCTCGAGATGCGGGTGACGAACTTCGCTTTCTTGTCCGACTTCAACGTCGTGACACCGGCGCTGAAGGTCCAGTGATACAGCTCGCGGCCATTCTTGTCAGAGAGGGCAGCGCGGATCTGCGGCACCGGCTGCTCACGGCCGCTGTCGTTCACGAGGCGGCCGCTGATCTGCAGCACCTGCTGACCGTCCTGCAGTTCGCGCGAATAGGAGACGTCTTCGAATTCGATGCCGTGCGGGTTCACCGGCTTGCCGACCGCCGCATAGAGCGACGAGGTCTGCGGCCATGCCGTTGCGATCATCTGACGGTAGTGCATCGCCGCCCAGCCGATGACGTAGAGCAGCAGCGCGAGGCCCAGCCATCCGGCGCCCAACAAAATCCGGCGGCGCCAGATCGGTCCGGCCGAGGCCGTGTCACGCGGCGGCTGAACGACCGGCGTGTGGGCGTGAGTGACATCGGCCGCGGGGGCGTAGGCGGAAGCCGTGCGGGGGTGCTCAACCTCCACAGGCTCGGGAGCCGGGTCCGGTTCGGGCGCGGCTTCCTCAGGCTCCGGGTCGGGCTCTTGCGGTTCTGGCTCAGGCTCGGGCGTTCTGACGACGACCGGTTCTGGTGGCGACGGCGGCGGCGCCTCCGGCTCCTCGACAACGGGGGCCGCGGGGGCCTCCGGCGCGGGCGCAGCCTGGTGCCAGGCATGACCGCATTTCGCGCACTTCACCTTGCGGCCGGCGGCGGGGAATTTCGCCGCGTCGGCCTGGTAGTTGGTAGCGCATTCAGGACAGGTGATGATCATGAGACAGACGGGCGCGTTCGATTCGGAAATTGGCTCAAGCGGCCCATTCTCGCAAGGATACGCCAGTTCTAGGTAAACGTGGCGGCTGGACCAAGCCGCCTCTATGGTCCCGCCCAGATGGTTCGCTTCGAAAATGTCGGGATGCGGTACGGCTCAGGACCGGAGGTTCTGCGCGACGTCACCTTCATGCTCGAAGCGGGGTCGTTCACCTTCCTGACCGGCCTGTCGGGCGCCGGCAAGACGACTTTGCTGAAGCTGATCTACCTGCACGAGCCGCCGTCGCGCGGGCTGGTGACGCTGTTCGGGCACGATATCGCGACCACAAAGCGCAAGGACTTGCCGGCGATCCGGCGGCGCATCGGGGTGGTGTTCCAGGATTTCCGCCTGCTCGATCATCTCTCCGCCTTCGACAATGTCGCCCTGCCCCTGCGGCTCTCCGGCGGCAAACCGGGCGACTACACGCAGGATGTCGAGGAACTTTTGTCCTGGGTCGGGCTCGGTGACCGGATGCACTCGCGGCCCGCCACTCTGTCAGGCGGCGAGCAGCAGCGTGTGGCGATTGCGCGCGCCGTCGTCGCGAGGCCCGAAATCCTGATTGCCGACGAGCCGACCGGTAACGTCGATCCGGAGATCGGTGAGCGCATCATGCGGCTGTTCGCGGAACTCAACCGGCTGGGTACGACGGTGCTGATCGCGACGCACGATCGCGCGTTGATCGATTCCGCGCGCGGAAAAGAAATGCGGCTGGTCGATGGGCGGCTGGTCGAGCTGAGGACGCTGCGCGCATGAACGCCCGCATCCTGCCGCGCGAGAAGGGGGCCGCACCGCTCGATGTGGTGATTGGCGTGATGGCGTTCCTGGCAGCCCTGGCGCTCGGCGCTTCGCTGATCGCGCAGCGTTCGGCGGAAGGCTGGCGCGCGGGACTTGCCGGACATCTGACGGTGCAGGTGGTGCCGACCGCCGATCCCAACGCGTTCGATGCGGAAGTCGATGCGGCTTTGCAGGAAATGCGGCGGACACCGGGCATCGCCTACGCCAATCCGATTTCGCAGGAAGACACGCTAAACCTTGTCGCGCCGTGGCTCGGCAAGGATCAGGTGATCGCAGAATTGCCGATGCCGAAACTGCTCGACGCGACGATTGCACCGGGATCGAGCGTCGATGTGGCGGGACTGACGACACGCCTGAAGGCGGCAGCACCGCATGCGGTGCTGGACGATCATTCGCGCTGGATCGCGCGATTGAAGGGATTGGCGAACGCGGTGGTGTGGTCTGCCTACGGCATTCTTATCCTGATCGCGATTGCGACGGCGTCGGCGGTGTCGTTCGCGACGCGCGCCGGATTGCAGGCGCATCACGAAATTGTCGAGCTGTTGCATCAGATGGGGGCGCAGTCGGGGTTCATCGCGCGCTCGTTCGAATGGCATTACTTCATCTCGGCGCTCGGCGCGGCGGCCGGTGGCGCAGCGCTGGCTGGTGTGCTGTTCGTTGCGGCGGGCGGATTGCAGTTCGCGGGCATCGACCCGGTTCCGTTCCTGCCGCCGCTGGCGCTAAAGGCGTCAGAATTGCCGTGGCTAATCGCCGTGCCGGTTGTGTCGGGCCTGATCGCATGGGCGACCGCCCGATTGTCGGTTCTGGCGGCGCTGCGCGACATTTATTGACCGGACGCCATGAGAAATCCGCAATCGGCTGCGCGAATATCCTCGCGCTTTTTCCTTTGCTAGAATTGCCGGCAGGATGGGCAGGTTTCTGACAGTCATCGCAGGTTTGGCGGTTTTGTACGTCGCGGGGTTCCTCGTGTTCGTGCTGACCTTGCCGCACGCGCAGGCCGCACCGCATGCCGACGGCATTGTGGCGCTGACCGGCGGCAATGCGCGGCTGGATGCGGCGGTGGCGCTGCTGGAACAAGGCGCGGGGCGGCGGCTGCTGATCACCGGCGTGCACCCGACGACAACGAAGGCGGAGCTGCGGGTGTTGTCGCATGGCGGGCGACGGTTCGATTGCTGCACCGATCTGGGGCGCGCGGCGGCCGACACGCGCGGCAATGCGCAGGAAGCCGCGATGTGGGCGCACGACCACCGCTA
>DATAHD010000625.1:0-3099 GCA_036263395.1 Rhizomicrobium sp.
GAACACCATGTTCGACATCAGCCGCGCCCCGGGCAAGCTGCCGATCACGATCAGTGTCGGCATCGCGTCCTCGATGGGGTCGGACGACACGGCCGAAAAGCTGCTGCACCGCGCCGATCAGGCGCTCTATCGCGCCAAGCGCGACGGCCGCAACCGCGTCATCGCCGACGCGGCCTAAGCGCTACTCTTCTTCCTCGGCTTCAGCTTCTTCCGCGGGCGCGTGCATGGTCGGATCTTCCGACTCCAGCACCTTGTCGATCACGCGCACCAGCAGCTCGGCCTCGCGCGCGCCGGAAATCAGAAAGCGGTTGTTGAAGATGAAGGTCGGCACGCCGCTGATCCCCATCTCATGTGCCATCTGGTCCTCGCGCTCGATCAGCGCCACATCGGCATCTGACGCCAGCAGCTCGGCGACCAGCACCGAGTCCATCCCGGCATCGCTCGCGATCACTTCCAGCACCGACGGATCGCCGATGTCGCGGCCTTCCTCGAAATAGGCAGCGAACAACCGCTGCACGATATCGGTCTGCACGCCGTTATTCGCGGCCCAGCGGATCAGGCGGTGGGAGTTGAGTGTGTTGGGCGACTTCTCGATCGCATCGAACGCGAAGTTGATGCCCTCACCGGCGCCTTCGTCACGGATTGCCTGACCGCGCGCCTTGGTATCGGGACTGTCGCCGAACTTCGCGCGCATATAGGCGCGGCGGTTCACGCCTTCCGGCGGAATGTTCGGATCCAGGCGATAGGGCCGCCAGTGGACGTTGAATTCAATGTCCGGACGCATCGCCATCGCTTTGGCAATGCGGCGCTCACCGATGTAGCACCACGGACAGACGGTGTCGGAGACGATGTCGATTTCCATACCCGCAGCCTACGCCCGAACCGGCGGCTGCGGAAGGCGTCAGCGTGCGACGTGCGCCGTCACGCTGTTGGTCTCGGTCGCCACCTTCACGGTCGCGATCGGTTTCTGCGGCATCGGCACGCTGACGGTCGCCTCGACCGGCAGCACCGACTGCACCACCATCGATTTGGGCGAGGGCGGAATCGCCACAAAGACGATGACCATCTCCGACTGGTTGGTGACGACTTCCTTCACGCGCAGCTTGGGCTTTTCCCAGCCGCCGGTGCGCACCGCACCCTTGGCCTCGATCACCAGCGTGTTCGGCGCGTTCGGTTTCACCGAAACCGTTACGCTGTCGACCTTGTAGATCGGCTTTGCTGCATCTGCGCCTGACGTAGCGGAAGTAGAAATGCCCGCGACAAGCAGGGCCGACAAGGCCAGCGCGTTGCGTCTTTTCATCGATCCCAATCCAACGTCTAATGCCCGGTAACAGTGTGCAATGCCGCCAGTTAAAGAATGAATGCGGCGCAATTTGGGATGAGGACACGCATGGGACCGTTGCAGGGAATCAAGATCGTCGAGTTTGCGGGCATCGGGCCCGGCCCGTTCACCGCCATGTTGCTGTCCGACATGGGCGCCGACGTCGTCCGTATCGACCGCAAGGGCGGCCGCACCCCGTCCAAGGGCGAGATCACCTATCGTGGCCGTCCCGCCATCGCGCTCGACATCAAAAAGCCGGAAGCGGTGGAAGCCGCGCTGAAGCTGATCGAAAGCGCCGACGCACTGATTGAAGGGTTCCGTCCGGGCGTGATGGAGCGCAACGGCCTCGGCCCGGATGTGTGCCTCACGCGCAATCCGAAACTCGTCTACGGCCGCATGACGGGATGGGGCCAGACCGGCCCGCTCGCGATGGCTGCCGGACATGACATCAACTACATCGCGCTCACCGGCGCGCTGCATGGCATCGGCAACCATGGCAAGAAGCCGGTGCCGCCGCTCAACCTCGTCGGCGATTTCGGTGGCGGCGCGCTCTACATGGCGTTCGGCATCGTGTGCGGCCTGCTCGAAGCGAAGAAGTCGGGCAAGGGCCAGGTGATCGACACCGCGATGACCGATGGCGCGTCGTCGCTGATGGCGATGTTCTACGGCATGAGCGCGATGGGCGCGTGGAAGGATGAGCGCGGCCAGAACCTGCTCGACAGCGGTGCGCACTTCTACGACACGTACGAGACGAAGGACGGCAAATACATCGCGCTCGGTTCGATCGAACCGCAGTTCTACAAAGAGCTGCTCGAGAAGGTGGGGCTGACCAATCCGGCGTTCCAGGCGCAGATGGATCGCGGACAGTGGCCGTTGCTGAAAGAGGAGCTGACCGCAGCGATCAAGACCAAGACGCGCGACGAGTGGGACGCCATCATGCTGGGCAGCGATGTCTGCTACGCGCCGGTGCTCTCGCTCAGCGAAGCGCCGAAACATCCGCACAACGTGGCGCGCAAGACGTTCGTCGAAGTCGACGGCGTGATGCAGCCGGCGCCGGCGCCGCGCTTCAGCCGCACCGAGCCCGCGATCCAGAGCGGACCGAAGGGCGCGGACAACGAAGGCACGCTCAAGGCCTGGGGCTTCAGCGCCGACGAGGTGTCGAAGCTGACTGCGGCGGGTGCGATCTGATCGCATGACCTACCTTCCCGGAACGCAGTCGCGCCGCCGCGTCTATCTGATGCGGCACGGTCACGTGGACTATCTCGCCAAGCATGTGGTGGCGACGGGCGGCATCAATGTGGTGCCGCTCACGCCGCGCGGCCGGCAGCAGGCGCTGGCGGCGGGACACGCGCTGGCGCACGTCACCTTCGACCGCGCGATCTGCTCCGGCTATCCGCGCACCAAGGAAACGGCGGAGCATGTGCTGATGGCGCAAGCCAATCCGCCGACCCTCGAGATCGACGAAGGTTTCGTCGAACTGCCGACCGGAAAATTCCCGCCGGTGAAAAGCCGCGCCGAACTCATCGAAGTGATGCGCAACCGCCCGAAGCCGGGCGAGCCGCGCGAACTGCGTGAAGGCGAAGAAGACCCGGTGAAAGCGATGGAGCGCTCCACCGGCTCCCTCAAGCGGATTCTAAAAGAGCCGGGCTGGCACACCACCTTGCTCGTCGCGCACGAGGGCATCAACCGCGTGATGATCAGCTGGGCCGCCGGCATGCCCGCCGGCGTGCAGGGTGCGTTCGAACAGGACACCGGCTGCATCAACGTCCTGGACTTCG
>DATAHD010000626.1:0-3693 GCA_036263395.1 Rhizomicrobium sp.
AACTTCCATGCCGACACTGTTCGATCCCATCAAGGTGGGTGCTTTCACGCTGCCCAATCGCATCATGATGGCGCCGCTGACGCGCACGCGGGCGATCGAGGGGAGCCGTGTGCCGGCGCCTCTCGCCATCGAGTATTATGCCCAGCGTGCGAGCGCGGGCTTGATCATGACCGAGGCGACGTCGGTCGATCCGATGGGCGTCGGGTATCCCAACACGCCGGGCATCTGGTCCGACGATCAGACCGAAGGCTGGAAGCCGGTTGTCGACGCCGTGCACAAGAAGGGCGGCATCATCTTCCTGCAGCTTTGGCATGTCGGCCGGATCTCCGATCCGTTCTTCTTGGATGGCAAGGCACCGGTCTCCGCCAGCGCGATCGCACCGGAGGGCCGCGTGAGCCTGCTGCGGCCGCCGAAGGACTATGGCACGCCGCGCGCGCTGGAGACCGACGAGATTCCCGGTGTCATCGCCGCTTACAAACTCGGTGCGGAGAACGCGAAGAAGGCGGGGTTCGATGGTGTCGAGATCCACGGCGCCAACGGCTATCTGATCGATCAATTCCTGCAGGACGGTTCGAACAAGCGCAGCGACAAGTGGGGCGGCTCGCGGGAGAACCGCGCGCGGCTGATGCTGGAAGTTACCGATGCGTGCTGTGAGGTGTGGGGTGCGGATCGCGTCGGTATGCACCTGGCGCCGCGCGGCGACAGTCACACGATGGGCGACAGCGATCTGACCGGCACGTTCACCTATGTCGCGAATGAAATGCGCAAGCGCAAAATCGCCTTCATCTGTGCGCGCGAGCATCAGGCGGCCGACTCCATCGGCCCGCGCCTGCGTGAAGCATTTGGCGGCGTGTATGTCGCGAACGAGAACTTCACACAGGAGAGTGGCGAAGCGGCGCTTGCGAGCGGTGCAGCGGATGCGATCGCCTACGGCAAGCTTTACATATCCAATCCCGATCTCGTGGAGCGCTTCAAGTCGAACGCGCCGCTCAACGAGTGGAATTTGAAAACGTTCTATACGCCCGGCCCGGTTGGCTACACCGACTATCCGGCGATGGAATCGGTTGCCGCCGAATAGGTGCCGCAAACATGAACGGCGCGTGAGGATCACACCTGGCGCGCCGTTCCCGGCGGTTCCGGAACATTTCGCCGTTTTCAGCATTTCATCACCGGTGCCCGCATGCGGGTCACAAGACGGAGATGAACATGCTGAAGAAACTTATTGGTGCGGCGGCAGTCGCAGTCCTCACAATCGGTACCTCGGTCGCGGCGAACGCGGATGCGTGCAGCGGTCGTGACCATGTCGGCGGCACGATCGCTGGCGGTGTTGTCGGTGGCGTGCTCGGCGGTGCGGTGACGCACAGCGCCGGCGGTGCAATCGGCGGCGCTGTGCTCGGCGGCCTCGCCGGTAACCAGATCGCGCGCAGCAACGACTGCAACCATCGCTACTCGCGCCACTACCGCAGCCATCGCTACGCGCGGACGTACTACTATGACCGCTATGGTCACAAGCATTACTACCGCACGGCGGCGTATCGCTAAGCGCGCGTAGAACTGAAACGGCAAAGGCCGGGCTCATCGCTGAGCCCGGCCTCTGTCTTTTGTGCGGATGGCTAATCAGGCCGCGAGATCGTAGCGGTCGGCGTTCATCACCTTTGTCCAGGCCGCCACGAAGTCCTTCACGAACTTCTCCTTTGCATCGCTCGTCGCATAGACCTCGGCTAGCGCGCGCAACTGCGAGTGCGATCCGAAGATGAGGTCGACGCGGGTTGCGGTCCACTTCGCGGTCTTGCTCTTGCGGTCGTGGCCTTCGTAGGCGTTGTCGCCGGTCGGCTGCCACTCCGTGTCCATGTCGAGCAGGTTGACGAAGAAGTCGTTCGTCAGCGTGCCGGGCCTGGTGGTGAACACGCCGTTTTTCGAGTCGCCCGCATTCGCACCGAGGACGCGAAGACCGCCGACCAGCACCGTCATCTCCGGCGCCGTCAGCCGCAGCAGTTGCGCCCGATCGATCAGCGCTTCCTCCGGAAGCATGAACTGCTTGCCGCCGGTGTAGTTGCGGAAGCCGTCGGCGCGCGGTTCGAGTGGGGCGAACGACTCCACATCCGTCTGCTCTTGCGTCGCATCCATGCGGCCCGGTGCGAACGGCACCTTCACATCGACGCCGGCATCTTTTGCGGCCTTCTCAACCGCAGCTGCGCCGCCGAGCACGATGAGGTCTGCCATCGAGACCTTCTTGCCATCGGTGTTGAAGTTCTTCTGGATCGTCTCGAGCTTCGACAGCACATCAGCAAGTTGCTTCGGCTCGTTGACGTCCCAGTCCTTCTGCGGCGCCAGGCGAACGCGTGCGCCATTGGCACCACCACGCTTGTCCGATCCGCGGAAGGTGGAGGCCGAGGCCCACGCGGCGGAGACGAGCTCCGGCACGGTCAAACCGAGGCCGAGAATGCGCGACTTGAGCGACTCGATATCCTTGTCGTCGATCAGCTTGTGATCGACGGCCGGGATCGGGTCCTGCCAGATCAGCGTCTCCTTCGGGACGAGCGGGCCGAGGTAGCGCTGGATCGGTCCCATGTCGCGATGGGTGAGCTTGAACCACGCGCGGGCGAAGGCATCGGCGAACTGCTCCGGATGCTCCAGGAAACGGCGCGAGATTTTCTCGTAAGCGGGATCGAAGCGCAGCGCGAGATCGGTCGTCAGCATGGTTGGGACGTGCTTCTTCGACGGATCATAGGCATCCGGTATGTCGGCCGTCGCGTTCTTCGCCTTCCACTGCTGCGCACCGGCCGGGCTCTTCGTCAGCTCCCATTCGTACTTGAAGAGGTTGTCGAAGAAGTGGTTGCTCCACTTCGTCGGGGTCTGCGACCAGGTCACTTCCGGGCCGCCGGTGATGGCGTCAGCGCCAAAGCCCGTGCCGTGGGCGCTCTTCCAGCCGAGGCCTTGCTGTTCGATGGCGCCGCCTTCCGGCTCCGGTCCGATCAGCGACGGATCACCCGCGCCGTGCGTTTTGCCGAAGGTGTGGCCACCGGCGATCAGCGCGACAGTTTCTTCGTCGTTCATCGCCATGCGCGCGAAGGTCTCGCGGATATCGCGGGCCGAGGCGAGGGGATCGGGGTTGCCGTTCGGGCCTTCCGGGTTGACGTAGATGAGACCCATCTGCACCGCGCCGAGTGGGCCCGCGAGTTCGCGCTCGCCGCTATAGCGCTCATCTCCGAGCCAGGTGCCTTCGGGACCCCAGTAGAGTTCTTCCGGCTCCCACGTGTCGGCGCGGCCACCGGCGAACCCGAAGGTTTTGAAGCCCATCGACTCCAGCGCGACGTTGCCGACGAGGACGAAGAGGTCGGCCCAGGAGAGCTTGCGGCCGTACTTCTGTTTGATCGGCCAGAGCAGGCGGCGGGCCTTGTCGAGGTTGGCGTTATCCGGCCAGCTGTTCAGAGGAGCGAAGCGCTGCTGTCCGCCGCCGGCGCCGCCACGGCCATCGGTCACGCGATAGGTGCCGGCGCTGTGCCAAGCGAGGCGGATGAAGAGGCCGCCGTAATGGCCGAAGTCGGCGGGCCACCAATCCTGCGAGTCCGTCATCAGGGCATGTAAATCCTTGATCACAGCATTGAGGTCGAGGGTTTTGAATTCTTTGGCATAATCGAACTCAGCACCCATCGGATTCGACAGGCTAGAGTTCGCGTGCAAGCCGCCCAG
>DATAHD010000627.1:0-23761 GCA_036263395.1 Rhizomicrobium sp.
GGTGACGAGGTCCGGTGTCCGCTCGAACCCTAACGCCAATGTCATCTGCGCGATGAGGGCATCGCCGTTACTCAAGGATTGTGGAAGATCTATCCCGAGGCCGTGGAGCAAACCGACGGCGTGGTTCGACCAGCCGACCGCCACGGCGCTGGCGCCGACGGCGTATTCGAGGATGAGCGCCCAGCCCACCATCCAGGCGAGCAGTTCGCCCGTCACCGCATAAGAATAGGTGTAGGCGGAGCCGGCGACCGGCACCATGGAGGCGAGTTCAGAATAGCAGAGCGCGGCGACGGCACAGACGAAGCCCGCGATGACGAAGGACACCATCATGCCGGGACCGGCCTTCTGCGCGGCCTCTGCCGTCAGCACGAAGATACCGGTGCCGATGACCGCACCGATGCCCAGCATGGTCAGTTGGAACGCCCCCAGTGAACGATGCAAACCCTTCTTTTCTGCGGTTGCCAGAATCGCATTCAACGGCTTGATACGGCCGAAAAGCATGAATTATCCCCTCGAGTGGCCGGTTGGATGCGGCGGCCCTGCTTCGCGGCGAAGCGTAGCGGCAATTGGGGCCTGTGCAAGACACGCGTTCGTTTGGTCCCGCGCCGATCCATCCCCCGTTCGTCCCCCGCCCCGCCTTGTCTTCATCCGCCAGTTGGGGGAGGGTCGCGCGACAAATCTGTGCACAGAGATTCCGATGTCCGACGCTGCCCTGACCCAGCCCGATCCGGTGGTGGCGGAGGAGCACGAACTGCACCGCTCGCTCGGGCCGGTGCATCTGACGATGATCGGCATCGGCTGCATCATCGGCGCCGGTATCTTCGTCATCACCGGAACCGTCGCCGCGCAACATGCGGGACCATCGGTGCTGCTGTCGTTCGTGATCGCGGCGCTGGGGTGCCTGTTCTCCGGTCTCTGCTACGCGGAGTTCGCGGCGCTGATCCCGGCATCGGGCAGTGCGTACACTTATGCCTACGCGACGATGGGGCGGTTCATCGGCTGGTTCATTGGGTGGAACCTGATCCTGGAGTATCTCTTCTCGGCCTCCGCCGTGGCCGTCGGCTGGTCGGGATATTTCGGTGACTTCCTGACGCGCTTCGGCCTGCATCTGCCGGCGGCATTCATGAACGCGCCGGTGGCCGGGACGGGACCGGCGGACCTGCACATGACCGGCGCGCTGATCAATATGCCGGCGGTTATCCTCATCGTCCTAATGACGACGCTGCTGGTGGTTGGCATTCGCGAGTCCGCCAACTTCAACGCGGCGATGGTGGTGGTCAAAACCGCGATCGTCGTTCTGGTGATCGCGGCCGGCCTGCCCTTCGCGATGCCGTCGCATCTTGAGCCGTTCATTCCGCCGAACCAGGGCCACTTCGGGCAGTTCGGCATTTCGGGCATGATGATGGGCGCAGGCCTGATCTTCTTCTCTTACATCGGCTTCGACAGCGTGTCGGTCGCGGCGCAGGAGGCGAAGAACCCGCAGCGCGATCTGCCGATCGGTATCCTGGCGTCGCTCGGCATCTGCACCGTGCTCTACATGCTGATGGCGTTCGTGCTGATCGGTATCTCCGACTGGCGTGAACTCGATGTGTCGAACCCAGTGTCGTTTGCCGTGTCCAAGATCGCGTCGCTGGGCTGGCTGATCCTGCCGATCAATCTGGGCGCCATTATCGGATTGGCGTCGGTGGTGTTCGTGTCGCTCTACGGGCAGTCGCGCATCTTCTATGCGATGGCGCGCGACGGGTTCCTGCCGAAGGCGTTTGCCGCGGTGCATCCGGGATTCCGCACGCCGCATATTGGTACGATCGTGACCGGCGCCGTCGCAGCAATCCTGGCGGCGGTATTTCCGCTCGATGTGCTGGCGGACCTCGTGTCCATCGGCACGCTGCTCGCGTTCGTGGTGGTGTGCATCGGCATTATGATGCTGCGGGTGCAAAAGCCGGATGTGAAGCGGCCGTTCCGCACGCCGTTCGTCTGGTTCACCGCGCCGGCCGGCATCCTGTTCTGCGGCGCGATGGCCTACAGCCTGTCGGAGGCGACGTGGATCCGGCTGGTGATCTGGACCGCAATCGGTGTCGTGATCTTCTTCGCCTACGGCATCCGCCACGCGCAGAAATCGAAGTGGACCGTCAACTGAGTCCCTATCGCTCGCTCAGAGATTTCATCGCCAAGCTTGAAGCCGAGGGCGAACTGGTTCGCGTGCGCGAGCCGGTGTCGACCGTGCTGGAGATGACAGAGATCCAGACCCGGTTGCTCGCCGAAGGCGGGCCGGCGGTGATCTTCGAGAAGCCGGTGAAGGCGGACGGCACGCCGAGCGATATGCCGGTGCTGGTCAATCTGTTCGGAACCGTGAAGCGCGTCGCGATGGGCGTGACGATGGATGGCAAGGCGCGAACCGATGCGGCGTCGCTGCGCGAGGTTGGCGAGGTGATGGCGACGTTGCGCCAGCCGGAGCCGCCGCGCTCGTTCGGCGAAGCGTTCGAACTGCTACCACTCGCGAAGACCGTGCTGGCGATGAAGCCGAAGACCGTGTCGCGCGCCGCGTGTCAGGAGATCGTGTGGCGCGGCGATCAGATCGATCTGTCGAAGCTGCCGGTGCAGACGTGCTGGCCGGGCGAACCGGCGCCGCTGATCACCTGGCCGCTGGTGGTGACCAAGGGGCCGAGCGACAAGCGCGAGGACAACTACAACCTCGGCATCTACCGCATGCAGGTGCTGAACAGGAACCAGACCGTAATGCGCTGGCTGAAACATCGCGGTGGCGCGCAGCACCATCAGCGCTGGGCGAAGGAAAATGCGAAGCCCCTGCCCGCGGCCGTCGTGCTGGGCGCCGATCCGGGGACGATCCTGGCGGCGGTGACGCCGGTGCCGGATACATTGTCGGAATATCAGTTTGCAGGACTGCTGCGCGGACAGCGCGTCGAGTTGGTCGATTGCGTGTCGCAGCCGCTGAAGGTGCCGGCAGAAGCGGAGATCGTAATCGAGGGTGAAGTATCCCTCACCGACTATCACGATGAAGGGCCATATGGTGACCACACCGGCTACTACAATTCGGTCGAGCAGTTTCCGGTGTTCACCGTCACCGCGATCACGATGCGGAAGAACCCGATCTATCTGTCGACCTTCACCGGACGACCGCCGGATGAGCCGTCGGTTCTGGGCGAGGCGCTGAACGAAGTGTTCGTGCCGCTGCTCAAGCAGCAGTTTCCGGAGATTGTGGATTTCTGGCTGCCGCCGGAAGGCTGCAGCTATCGCATCGCCGTGATCAGCATGAAGAAGGCGTATGCCGGTCACGCCAAACGCATCATGATGGCGACGTGGTCGTACCTGCGTCAATTCATGTACACCAAGTGGGTGATCGTCGTGGACGACGACATCAACGCCCGCGACTGGAAAGATGTGGTGTGGGCGATGTCGACCCGCATGGATCCGGCGCGCGACATCACCGTGATCGAGCACACGCCGATCGACTATCTGGACTTCGCCTCGCCGGAGAGCGGGCTTGGATCCAAGATCGGTCTCGATGCGACGAACAAGCTGCCGCCCGAGACGCATCGTGAATGGGGCCGCAAGATTGCGATGGACGCGGAAGTGGTGCGGACGGTCACCGAAAAGTGGCCCAAGCTAGGTCTTCCCGGCTCCGGAACGCCCATCTGGAAAGAGTAAAAGGCACCCCCAACATCCTTGGAAACCTTACGGAATTGTCCGCTTGACGCGTTCCGCAAACCCAATACACATGGCGCCCGCCGACAAGGGGAACGACAATGGACATCCTGACCGACAGTTTTCACGTTTTCGCACTCTACGCCGCCCTTAACGGGCTCATCATGCTCGTGCTGGGCATCATGGTGGTGCGCGCGCGTATCAAGACGCAGACCCTGATCGGCGACGGCGGCAAGCCGGAGATGGCGGGTCCGCTCCGCGCCCACGGCAACAATACCGAGTGGACCCCGATGGGCATCGTGATGATGCTCGTCGTGCTCAACATGGGCGGTGCATGGTGGGCACTCCAGCTGGTCGGCCTGCCGCTGACCATCGGCCGCATCCTGCATGGCATCGGCCTGTCGCAGACCACCGGGACCTCGACGATGCGCCTGGTTGGCATGGTCCTGACGTGGCTGGCCTACATTTTCGCGATCGTGACGATCTTCGTCATCCTGTTCTTCCCGAGCACGGTGGCGACGCCAGACGCGGCGATCCAATAACGTGGCAGCACGCGACGCTCAGGACATTCTCGGCCGTCTGCTGACGGCGGCAAAGGCGGCAGGCGCCGATGCCGCCGACGCGCTCTTCGTGGAGAGCGTGTCGTCGAGCGTCTCGTACCGCATGGGCAAGCTCGAGGATGTCGAGCGGGCCGAAGGCACCGACCTGGGCTTGCGCGTTTTCGTCGGGAAGCAGGTTGCGTTCGTTTCCTCGACCGACTTCTCCGCCGACGCGCTGAGCGCTCTGCCCGGGCGCGCAGTGGCGATGGCGAAGCTGGCGCCGGAAGACAAGTTCGCCGGTCTTGCACCGAAGGACCGGCTGGCAACGTCGATCCCCGATCTCGATCTGGAAGACAAGAACGAACCGTCGGCGGAGACGTTGATCGACTGGGCGCGCGATGTCGAAGGCGCGGCGATGGCCGTGAAGGGCATCACGAACTCCGAAGGCGGTGGCGCGAGCTACAGCCGCTCGGCTGTGGCACTCGCGACCAGCGAAGGCTTCTTCGGCCGCTATGCCGGAACCAGCGTCGGCATGGGCGTGGCCGTCATCGGCGGCGAAGGCACGGCGATGGAGCGTGACTATGAAAGCGCCAGCGCCCGACATCTCAGCGATCTGGAAAAAGCAGCCGACGTCGGCAAGCGCGCGGGCGACCGCACCATCGCGCGGCTCAACCCGCGCAAGGTGAAGTCGCAGCCGGCGCCGATCGTCTATGACCCGCGCGTGTCGATGAGCATCGTCGGGCATTTTGCCGGTGCGATCTCCGGCGCGTCCATTGCGCGCGGCGTGAGCTTTCTGAAGGACAAACTCGGTCAGGAGGTGTTCTCCAAGAACATCACCATCGTCGACGATCCGCATCGCAAGCGCGGCCTCCGCTCCAAGCCGTTCGATGGCGAAGGCGTGGCGAACAAGCGGTACAATCTCGCCGATCGCGGCGTGATCACGACGTGGCTGATGGATTGCGCCAGCGCCCGACAGCTTGGCCTAGAGACGACGGGCCATGCGGCACGCGGCACAGGCGGACCGCCCTCGCCGTCCAGCACCAACCTCTACATGGAACCCGGTACGGTTTCGCCGGACGATCTGATCGCCGACATCAAGAGCGGGTTTTATGTGACCGAACTGATTGGCATGGGCGTCAATGGCGTGACCGGCGACTACAGCCGCGGCGCCTCCGGCTATTGGATCGAGAACGGCAAGATCGCGTTTCCTGTTTCGGAAGTGACGATTGCCGGCAATCTGAAGGACATGTTCCTGAACCTGACGCCGGCCAACGATCTGGTGTTCCGCTATGGCAGCAATGCCCCAACACTTCGCATCGAAGGAATGACGGTTGCCGGCGCCTGATACCGCCGACGATCTTGCGCTTCTGGAAGCTACGGTCCGCGAAGCGGGAAAAATCGCGCGCGGTTTCTTCGGCGGCGAGTTCAAACGCTGGGACAAGAGCAAAGGCAATCCGGTCACCGAGGCCGATCTCGCCGTTGACAAATTCCTGCACGAGGCGTTGTGCGCGGCACGGCCGGATTATGGCTGGCTGTCCGAGGAGACTGAGGACAACACCGACCGGCTTTCCAGCGATGCGGTGTTCGTGGTCGATCCGATCGACGGGACGATCGCCTTTATGAAGGGCAAGCCGCACTTCACGATCAGTGTAGCCGTGGTGCGCAACGGGCGACCGGTGGCAGGTACCGTGTTCAATCCCATTCTCGACGAGATGTATGCCGCGCGCGCCGGGCACGGTGCAGCGCTGAACGGCGCGCCAATCCATGTGAGTGCACACATGATGGTGGAAGGCTGCCGCATGGTGGCGGATGCGCCGATGTTCCGGCATCCAGCGTGGAATAACCCGCCGAACCGGCCGTGGCCGGAGGACATGCACATCGAGAATCGCAACTCGATCGCCTATCGCCTCGCGCTCGTCGCCGACGGGCAATGGGACGCGATGATGGCGCTGTCCTCGAAACGCGAGTGGGACATTGCGGCGGGCGATCTGATCCTGACCGAGGCGGGCGGCGTCGTGACCACGCATGAAGGCACGCCGCTGCGATACAACTGCCGCGAAACCTTGCTACCTTCGATTCTCGGCGCGAATCCGGCGCTTCACGCGCGGCTGCTGGAGCGGGTCGGTCACATCAAGCTGCCGCGCGCCCAGAGCTAGCCATGGCCGATCACGCTCCCAAACAGCTTCTCCATCTGGTCTTCGGCGGTGAATTGACCGCGCCCGAGAGCATGGAGTTCAAGGACCTGAAGAAGCTCGACATTGTAGGGATGTACCCGAACTACAAAGAAGCCCTGAAGGCGTGGCGGGGAAAAGCCCAGTCGACCGTCGATAACGCCCAGATGCGCTATTTTGTCGTGCATATCCATAAGCTTATGGAGCCTCACGAGGACCGCGAGGACTGAACTTTTCTTTATGTTCCCGACGGCCGCGTGCTACACCCGCGGCCCGTGACGCAGGGGTTCATCCGCCATTTCCTCAAGCGCCAAGCCTTCTGAGACACAACCCTCGCGCGGTAACTTCGCGATCGTCGGCCGTCTCTTCCACGACTACATGCGCAGCCAGTGGTTGACGCTGGCGATTGCGATCGCGTGCATGGTGGTGACCGCGTCGGCAACGGCAGCGCTGTCCTATCTGCTAGACCCGGCAGTGAAGTATCTCTTTCTGGAGAAGCGGCCGGACCTGTTGATCCTTATTCCCGTCGCGATCTTCGCCGTGATCGTGCTGCGCGCGGTGACACAGTTTCTCGGGCAGTCACTGCAAGACACGGTTGGTGAACGCGCCGTTGCGGCGGCGCAGCGGGACATGTTCGACAGCCTGGTCGCGCAGGACCTGAAATCGTTGAACGCAGCGCACTCGGCGCATGCGGTATCCAACTTCATCTACGACACGACCCTGATGCGCGAGGCAATCGTGCGCGGCGTCGGCGGGCTTGGCGTCGAGTTGCTGTCGCTGCTCCTGCTGTCGGGCGTGATGATCTATCAGGACTGGCGGCTGACGGTGTTGTTGCTGTTCGTGCTGCCGGGCGTGGCGTGGATTACGCAGGTGATCGGCAGTTCGCTGCGCCGCTCCGCCTCGCGCGGCATGGAAGAGACGGCGGGGCTGTCGACGGCGCTGACTGAGGCGCTGGACGGACGGCGCATCATCAAGGCGTACAATCTCGAGCAACACGCATCGGAGCGGGCGCACAAGCAGATCGAGCGGCGGCTGGTGCACCTTGTGAAACTGGTGCGGACACGCGCAATGGCGGTGCCGGCGAGCGATCTGTTCGGCGGCGGCGCGATTGCGGCGGTGGTTGGTTATGCCGGCTATCAGGCGGCGCACGGCCAGATCGAGATCAATCACTTCTTTTCGTTCATGGCGGCGATGCTGCTGGCGCTGCAACCGGTGCGCAATCTGACCCAGCTGTGGGCGACGGCATCGTCCGGTATTTCGGCTGCGGATCGCATCTTCGCGGTGATCGATCGCAAGCCGACCATCGTCGATGCACCTGATGCGAAGGTGTTGACCATCGCCCCTGCCCCACTGGGCGGCGCAGTGCGATTCAAGGATGTGGCGTTCGCTTATCACGCCGCGGATGAAACCGCCCCGGCGATATCCAACATCACGCTCGACATTGCGCCGGGCAAAAAGGTGGCGCTGGTCGGACCGTCGGGTGCCGGCAAGACGACGATCTTCAGCCTGCTGCTGCGGTTCTATGACCTCGACGGCGGCAGTATCGAGATCGATGGCCGTGATATCCGGTCAGTGACCTTGCAGTCGCTACGCGACAGCATCGCACTCGTGACGCAGGAGCCAATTCTGTTTGACGAGAGCGTTGCGGCGAACATTGCGCTGGGCAAGCCCGGCGCGACGCAAGCCGAGATCGAGAAGGCGGCTCGCGCGGCGGCGGCGCATGACTTCATTCTGAAACTCTCCGAAGGCTATGACACCGTCGTGGGCGAAGGCGGGCTGAAGCTCTCGGGCGGCCAGCGCCAGCGCGTTGCGATTGCGCGCGCGATGCTGCGCAATGCGCCGATCCTGCTACTCGACGAGGCAACGTCCTCACTCGACACGGAGAGCGAACGGCAAGTGCAGGAGGCGCTGAGCCACCTAATGAAGGATCGCACCACCATCGTGATCGCACATCGCCTGACGACGGTGGTCGATTCCGACCGCATCTACGTGCTGGAGCGCGGGCGTGTCGTGGAAGCCGGCACGCATGGCGAGTTGATGGCGCGCGGCGGGCTCTATTCGCGGCTCTATCAGCACGATCTCGACGATGCGCCATCGGCGCAGGTTGCCGAGTAGAGGCAACCGATGGGGCGGGATCCGATCACTCTTTCGGCGTATCGCGTGGCAACGGCAGCGTTGTCGCCTGCGGTGCCGGCGTTCCTGCGCGGACGCGCGGCACGCGGCAAGGAAAACCTGGCGCGGATGGACGAGCGGCTGGGATACAGCAGCCGCGAGCGGCCCGAAGGCGAACTGATCTGGATTCACGGCGCGAGCGTGGGCGAAAGCCTGGCATCGCTGCCGGTGATTGCGGCGCTGCGCGAGAGCGGGCATCGCAGTTTCATGGTGACGACCGGCACGGTGACGTCGGCGGAGCTGATGCAGGAGCGGTTGCCGGAGGGCGCGTTCCATCAGTTCATGCCGGTGGACACACCCGGTGCGGTGGGGCGCTTTCTCGATCACTGGAAGCCGAGTGTCGGCCTGTTCATCGACTCCGACCTGTGGCCGAACATGCTGATGGCGGCCAAGGCGCGCGGCGTGCCGATGGCGCTGATCAATGCGCGCATATCTGAGCGGTCATTCAACGGCTGGAAGCGCGCACCGAAGACGGCTGCCGCGTTGATGCAGACGTTCGATGTCTGCCTGGCGCAGGATCCGGATATCGCGACACGTCTGACGGCACTTGGTGCGAAGAATGTCTGCGACGTCGGGAGCTTGAAAGCGGATGCGCCGGAGCTGCCGTTCGATCCCGAGCGGTTGGCGGCGTTGAAGGCCGCGATCGGCAACCGGCCGGTGCTGCTCGCATCGCAAACGCATCCCGGCGAGGACGAGACTGTTCTGCCGGCGCACGATGTCCTGCGCGCGACGTTTCCGAATTTGCTGACCATCATCGTGCCCCGGCATCGCGAGCGCGGCGCCGATATCGCGATGCTGTGCGGCACGCGCAAGGCGGCACGCCGGTCGGCCGGTGAACTGCTCGGTGCGGATACTGCGGTGTATATCGCTGATACGATGGGCGAGTTGGGGCTGTTCTATCGGCTCGTGTCGTTTGCGTTCGTCGGCGGCAGCCTGATCCCGCATGGCGGACAAAATCCGCTGGAGCCGGCAAAGCTGCACTGCGGCGTGATGGCGGGGCCAAACACATTCAACTTCACCAGCGCCTATGAAGCAGTGTTCCACGCGCAGGGACGCGGCGTAGTGCAGTCGACCGCCGAGATCGTCGTGTTCACGCGCGAGATGCTGGAGGACCCGGCAGCGGCGCGTGCTCTGGGTGAAGCGGCGCATGCCGGTGGCGAGACGCTGCGCGGCGCGGTGGCGAAAACCTGCGCGGCGATCGACGCGATACTGGCCGCCCATGCGCACGCCTGACTTCTGGAGCCGGCAGACGTTCGGCGCACGCATTCTGCGCACGCTGTTGACGCCGATCGGCTGGATTTATGGTGCAACGGTTGCCCGCAAGGCGAAGAAAAGCACGCCTTACCGGCCGCAGGCGAAGGTGATCTGTGTCGGCAATCTTACCGTCGGCGGCACCGGCAAGACGCCGATCACGGGCTACATCGCCGAGCAGTTGAAAGCGAAGGGCCTGCGCGTGTTCATCCTGACGCGCGGCTATGGCGGGCGAACGACGCGGCCGACTATTGTCGATCTGGAACAGGACACAGCCGAAGAAGTCGGCGACGAAGCTCTGATGCTGGCGCGCAGTGCAGGCGTCATCGTTGCGCGCAACCGGCAGGAGGGCGCGGAGCTCGCCGACAAGCGCGGCGCGCAGGTCGTGCTGATGGACGACGGGCACCAGAATTTTGCGCTGGCGAAGGATTTGTCACTGGTCGTCGTCGATGCTGAAACGGGCTTCGGCAACGGCGGCATCGTGCCGGCGGGACCGCTGCGCGAAAGCGTTGCACAGGGACTGGCGCGGGCCGATGCGGTGGTTCTCGTCGGCGATGGGTCGCCCGATCTTCAGGGCTTCAGCAAGACTGTAACGCGAGCCCGGCTTGCACCGCAGGACACAGCCTCGCTAAGGGCCAAGCGCGTTGTCGCGTTCGCAGGCATCGGGCGGCCGGAGAAATTCTTCCAGTCGGTGCGCGGTGCCGGAGCCGAAATCGTTCACACGCAGGCGTTCGGCGATCATCACACCTACAGCGCGTCCGAGATGGCGCGCCTGCTGCGGCGAGCCCGCACAGCGAATGCCGAACTCATAACCACGGAAAAAGACTTCGTGCGGTTAACGCCAATAGAGCGCGAAGGAATCCTCACACTTCCCATTCGCGCGGAATTTGAAGACCCCACACTTCTGAGCGGCTTGCTTGACAGTGTTACAGCAGCAGTTTAGCCCGGCGTCAGGGTGGAACTTTAAGAACAGGCTAGAGCCATAGAAAACCGTTTGCCCTTCGCGCGCCGTGTCCGATACGGGATTGAGGCGGGCGCATTCTTCTCCGCCATGGGACTGTTCAAGGTCCTCGGGCTCGATCTTGCATCGGCGTTCGGCGGCTTCATCGGCCGCAACGTCTACTACCGCATGGGCGTGGTCCGGCGGGCACGCGAGAACCTGCGCGCGGCCTATCCGGAAAAGGCCGACGCCGAGATTGAAGCGATTGTGCGTGCGATGTGCGACAACCTGGGGCGCACGATCAGCGAGTATCCGCATCTTGATGCGATCTCCACGCATGGACGCGATCCACGGATTAAGACCATCGAGACCGACACGCCGAAGGCCTCGGTCGCGAGCGGGCATCCGGTGATGTTCATCTCTGGTCACTTCGCCAATTGGGAAGTGATGGCGATCGGCGCGTATGAAAGCGGCTACGACGCCGCCACCGTATTTCGTCCGCCGAACAATCCCTATGTCGATCGCTGGATCGCAAAGAAGCGGATGCAGAGCGGCTTCAAGGAGCAGATCGCCAAAGGACCGCACGGCATGCGGCGCATCTTCACCAATCTGCGGCGCGGCAAGATCGTGTGCTTCCTGGTCGATCAGAAGACCAATGAGGGAATCGGCTCGCCGTTTTTCGGGCGGGACGCGATGACGACGCCGGCACCGGCCGCGTTGGCGCTGAAGCTGGATGCGATCCTACAGCCGGTCTCCATTCGCCGGACGAAAGGCGCGCGCTTCGAGGTTGGCTTTCCGCCGCCGATCGCGTTCACACCGAGCGGCGATCAGGATGCGGATGTTGCAGGCCTCACCGCCGCAATAAACGCGCATATTGAAGAACAAGTGCGCAAGGAACCGTCGCAATGGCTGTGGGTACACAGACGTTGGCCGACCGCGCGTGACGTCGAGCAGATGGAACAGAGCAAGCGCCTGATGACCAAGCTTGCTGCTTAGCATTTGATCGCTTGTAAGTTCCGGTGTCTCACGCTTGACAGAACTCGGCCTGCCGCGATAGCGCGCCTGTATGAGCGAAGAGAACAATCCCTCAGAGCTGCCACTTCGCCAGCGCATCCGATATCTGCTGGAAGCAGGCGGGTTCTTCCTTGCTATTGGCACCTTCCGCGCTCTCGGTCTCGACGGCGCGTCGGCGGTGGGCGGCTTTATCGGCCGCAACATCTTCCGGCGCACGGGTCAGATGAATCGGGCGCGCGAAAATCTACGCGCAGCGTATCCAGAGAAACGCGAAGCGGAGATCGAAGCGATCATCACAGAGATGAGCGACAACCTCGGCCGCACGGTGGCGGAGTACGCGCATCTCGACAAGTTGAAGCTCTATGGCGACGACGCGCGGTTGGAATTTCTCGGCACCGAGCATGGCGACGCCGCCTACGCGCGCGGCAAGGGCGTGATCTTCTTCTCCGGCCACTTTGCGAACTGGGAGACGATGCCGTTCGCCGCCGCGCACTTTGGCTATAAAGGCGGCGAAGTGTATCGGCCAGTGAACAATCCCTACGTGAACCGCTGGCTTGTCGAACAGCGGCAGAAGAACGGAACGCCGGAGCAGATCGCGAAGGGCGCGCGTGGGACGCGGCAGATATTCACCGCCCTGCGGCGCGGCGAAGGTGTGTTTCTGCTCGCCGATCAGAAGACGAATGAAGGACTGCCGATTCCGTTCTTCGGACGCGATGCAATGACGACACCGGCACCGGCGATGCTGGCGCTCAAGCGCGGCGCGACGCTGATCCCGGCATCGAACGAACGGATGGGCGGTTCGCGCTTTCGCATCCGGTTGCATGCGCCGCTGGAGTTCACGCCAAGCGGCGATGAAGTGCGCGATACCTACGAGCTGACGCTCGCCATCACACAGAAGATCGAGGAGATGGTGCGGGCGCGGCCGTCGCAATGGCTGTGGGTGCACCGGCGCTGGCCGACCCAGCGCGAGCAGGACAACGTGCTAAGTAAGCGCGCGGTTCAGACCTTGGATGCGGTCGGCGTGCGGGTCGAGCGCGAGGGATCGAGCCTCACCTGAAACCAGTTGAGCGCCCAGTGCAGATGCGGGCCTGTGGCGCGGCCGGTGTGGCCGACGTTGCCGATCAGCTGGCCGCGTTTCACGATATCGCCCTGTTTCACGAGCTGCTTGCTCTGATGCAGATAGCCACTGAAGACGCCATGCCCGTGGTCGAGCATGGTGTAGCCGCCTTCGAGAAAGAACTGTCCGACCAGCGCGACGACGGCGCCGGCAGGGGCGCGGATCTCGCCGCCCTCGCCCGCCGCGATGTCGACGCCGAAATGCGGCGCAGACGGCGTGCCGTTGAGAATACGCTGACTGCCAAACACGCCGCTGATGATGCCGTGGGCGGGCCAGTCGAACGGCTCTGAGAAGGCCGATAGATCGGTGTCTGCGGTTCGCGCGGCCCCGACAAGCGCGTGCTCATGCTGGATGCGGGCGGTGATGGCCGGATCGGTGGGATGCGCCTGCTGTGGCGGCAGGCCGTTGATCGTCTGGACATCGTACTTACGCACGACCGGCGCAACGTCGCGCGATTCCGTGGTGCCGTCAGCAAAGCGTGCGATAAGCGTCGATGCCGTGGTCTGATCGAATTCGAGACCGAAACCGAAATAACCCCCGCTGCCGACACTGAGCTTGCGGCCATTGACGGTGACCCGCGCGTCCGGATCGGTGCGGCCGACGACGAGGCTACCCTGCTCCAGCGAGCCGATCAGCATCACGCGCGATGGCGACGCGGCGCGCGCGAAGGATGGCGCAGCGGCGAGAGCTATTCCGGAGGCGAGCAAACCGCGGCGATGGATCACTTTGGGGTCAGGCCTTTTTCCTGGAAGCGCTGCAGGGCGGCGCCTGGTGTGGCGTAGGCTTCCTGGAGATCGACGCTCCAGTAACGCAGGGAGTCGACCGGTATGTGCACGCCTGTGACGGCGCACATCACAAAGGAGCCGGGTTTGACCACCCGGATTTCGCCGTCGAGATATTCAAGTTCGGCGAGGCCGTCGGGCCGGAAGTCGCGATCCATTCTGTTCATATGCCGATTGTAGCCGCCGGGAGGCGGTTGTTCAAAAGAGCGATCCCTGGTCCCGGCTGACTTTCGCGCGGGATGGGGCGGGTTTGGCGCGCAGCGGTGCTTCGCGCACCGGGGCCGGGCGGATGGCCGGTTCGGCAGAGACCGTGCTGCCGTCGGCCGCCACGGCCGCGGCCTCACCATCGGTGAAGGTCAGCGTCAGCGTCTCACCCTTGCGCACACTGGCCGCACGGCGGCGGATGCCGCCGTCGGCACCACGCACAAGTGCGAAGCCGCGGTCGAGGACCGAGCGGTAGCTGACACTGTCAAGCACGCGGCTCAGCGCTTCGAGATTGCGGTATATGTTGGCGAGGCGCACCGACTGCGCGCGCTGAAGGCGGCGGCCGAGCGTTGTGGTGCGCTCGGTACAATTGGTGATGCGCTCACCCAATTGGTTGGGACGCAGGCGGGAGGCGCTTTCGATCAGCTGCTCGCGATGCTTCTGCACGTTCTTGCGCAGGGCGTGGGTAAGCCGCTCGCTTGCGATGTCGAGACGCTGGCGCGGCGAGGCAAAGAGCTGGTCGGCGCGTGGTAGCACGCGGACGAGCTGGTTCAGGTGGCGCTGGCGATCGTCGAGACTCTTGCGGATGGTGCGGATGAAGCGGCGCTCAAGGTCCTGTGTCTGGCCGAGCAGATCGCCGCGGACCGGCACGGCCATCTCTGCGGCCGCGGTGGGTGTCGGCGCGCGGCGATCCGAAACGAAGTCGATCAGGGTCGTGTCAGTCTCGTGGCCGACGGCGGAGATGACCGGGATCGTGCTCGCTGCCACGGCGCGGATGACGGCTTCTTCGTTGAACGCCATCAGGTCTTCGACCGAGCCGCCACCGCGCGCGACGATGATGAGATCGGGCCGCGGCATTGGAGATGACGGGCCAAGGGCATTGAAGCCGGCGACCGCAGCAGCAACCTCTGCGGCGGCGCGTTCACCCTGAACGGCGACGGACCACAGCAGGACACGGCGCGGGAAGCGCTCGGTCAGGCGGTGCATGATATCGCGAATCACGGCGCCGGTTGGCGAGGTCACAACACCGATCACATTCGGCAGGAACGGCAACGGCCGTTTGCGGGCGGCATCGAACAGCCCCTCGGCAGCGAGGCGCTTCTTGCGTTCGTCTAGCATCGCCATAAGGGCGCCGAGGCCGGCGAGTTCGACCTGCTCGACCACAATCTGGTAACGCGAGGAGCCGGGATAGGTGGTGATCCGGCCGGTGCAGATAACCTCCATCCCCGCCTCAGGCCGGACCTTCAGGCGCTGGGCGGTGAGCCGCCAGATGACGGCGTTGAGGACGGATTTGTCGTCCTTGAGGTCGAAATAGATATGGCCCGAAGAATGGCGCTTGAGCCCACTGATTTCGCCCCGCACCCGCACGAATGGGAAGGCGTCCTCGACCGTCCGCTTCAGCGCGTTCGAGAGCTCGCTGACGCTGAATTCGGGCAGGTTTGGCTTTGCGCTGTAGTGGGACGCCGCTTCGGACATGATTCACAGATCATACAGCGATATCGGTCGCTTGCGTCTTGTATTTCACCCACAGCCTGAGCGAGGTTCCGGTCATGAAGGTTCTTCTCATCGGCTCCGGCGGCCGGGAGCATGCGCTCGCCTGGGCGCTGTCTGCCAGCCCGCTTTTGACCAAGCTCTACTGTGCGCCCGGCAATGCCGGCATCGCGGCAGTGGCCGAGTGCGCGCCTATCCCGGCGATGGATTTCGACCGGCTGGTCGCGTTCGCGCAGGAGAAGAAGATCGACTTCGTGGTGATCGCCCCGGACGATCCGCTGGTCGGCGGATTGTGGGACCGGTTCGATGCGGTCGGCATCCGCGCGAGCGGGCCGAGCAAGGCGGGGGCAATCCTCGAAGGCTCCAAGGGGTTCGTAAAGGACCTGTGCCGCGAGGCGGGCATTCCGACGGCGGCCTATCAGCGGTTCAACGAAGCAGCGGCGGCGAAGGCGTTTGCCGACACCCTGCCCTTGCCAGTGGTGGTGAAGGCCGACGGGCTGGCGCTGGGCAAAGGCGTGATCATCGCCGAGACACGGGCCGATACGGCAAAGGCCATCGACTTCATGTTCGAAGGCGGCTTCGGCGAAAGCGGGCGCGCGGTCGTCATCGAAGAATTCATGGAGGGCGAGGAGGCGAGCTTCTTCGCGATCAGCGACGGCGAGAGCGTCATTCCGCTTGTCGGCGCGCAGGATCACAAGCGGGCCTTCGATGACGACAAGGGACCGAACACCGGCGGAATGGGCGCGTACTCCCCTGCCCCGGTTCTGCCGCCGGCGCTCCAGCAAGTAGCGATGGACCGCTTCATCAAGCCGACCGTTGCGGCGATGGCGGCGAAGGGGCGGATCTATTCCGGCGTGATGTATCTCGGCCTGATGATCACCAAGGATGGGCCGAAGCTGGTCGAATACAATTGCCGGTTCGGCGATCCGGAAACGCAGGTGATGATGCTGCGGTTGAAGAGCGACCTGCTCACGCTGCTGCTGGCGACACGTGACAAGCAATTGGCGCATGTCGATGTGCGATGGCACGACGATCCAGCGTTGACCGTGTGCATGGCGACGAAGGGCTATCCCGGTGCGTATGAAAAGGGATCGGAGATCCGCAATCTCGAAGCGGCGGCAGCCGTCGAGGGTGTGCAGATATTCCATGCCGGGACGGTACGGCGCGATGGCAGGCTGCTCGCCAACGGCGGGCGCGTGCTGAATATCTCCGCTATCGGCAAGACGGTTTCGGAGGCCCGTGAGCGGGCGTATCGCGCGGTCGATCTGATCGACTGGCCGGAGGGTTTCTGCCGCCGCGATATCGGCTGGCGCGCCATTGCGCGCGAGAAGGCGCAAGCGTGACGGCGCCGGTCGAAGCCCTGCTGTTCGATCTGGGCAATGTGATCACCGAGATCGACTTTGGCCGCGTCGTGAAGCGCTGGTCAGAGCATGCGAGGCGCGATCTGACACCGTTGTGGAAGGCGTACACGCCGGACGATGTCTATCACCGCCACGAGCGCGGGATGGCAAGCGACGAAGAATTCTTCGGCAGCTTGCGCGACGCGTTCGGCGTAGAGCTGACCGACGCGCAGTTCCTCGACGGGTGGAACGCGATCTTTGTCGGCCGCTATACCGGGATCGACGATCAGTTGCAGCGGGCCGCGGCGCGGATGCCGATCTATGCGTTCACGAACACGAACAAGGCGCACGAGCAGTACTGGTCGGTCGCCTATGCCGACACGATGAGCCACTTCCGGCATGTGTTCGTGTCGTCGACGATCGGACATCGCAAGCCGGATCTCGACGCATTTGCTTACGTCGTTCGCGAGATGGGTGTTCCTGCGGAGCGCGTGCTGTTCTTCGACGACTCCCAAGCGAACATCGATGGGGCGCGAGCCAGCGGTCTGCAGACCGTCCATGTGCGGAGCAATGCCGATCTGACGGCGGCGCTCGCGCGGCTCGGCATCTAGAGACTGCGGCCTTCTGGCGTGGCGGCGCGAAAGCCTTGTGCGGGCTGAAATTCGCGGTCAAAAATGCCGCCAACAAAGAAATTTCCGAACAGGGAGTATGGGGATGAGCGACGCCGCACAGAGCCGCCAGGATACGTTCTCCGGCACGAAAGACGTGGCCGAGACTCACAGGTTCGACGAGAAGAAGCTGGAGGCTTATCTCGCCACCCATATCTCCGACTTCCAGACGCCGATGGAGGTCCGCCAGTTCAAGGGCGGCCAGTCGAACCCGACCTATCAGATCGTCACACCGAACCGGAAATACGTGATGCGCCGCAAGCCGCCGGGCAAGCTGCTGCCGAGCGCGCACGCCGTCGATCGCGAGTTCAAGGTGATCTCGGCGCTGCACCCGACGGGTTTCCCAGTCGCCAAGCCGTATGTGCTGTGCGAGGACGAGAGCATCATTGGGACGATGTTCTATGTGATGGAATGCGTCGAAGGCCGCGTGTTGTGGGAAGCGTTGCTGCCCGGCATGGAGCCGAAAGAACGCTTCGCCATCTACGACGCCATGAACGACACGATGGCCCGGCTGCACAACACCGATTATCTCGCGATCGGACTGCAGGAATTCGGCAAGCCGACCGACTATGTCGCGCGCCAGATTTCGCGCTGGGGAAAGCAGTATAAACTGTCCGAGACCGAGAGCATTCCAGAGATGGACAAGCTGATCGAATGGCTGCCCGCGCATCTGCCGAAGGAAGGCAAGCCGTCGGTGGTGCATGGCGACTATCGCCTGGACAACATGATCCTGCACCCGACCGAGCCGAAGGTTCTGGCCGTCATCGATTGGGAGCTGGCGACGATTGGCGATCCGCTGGCCGACTTCACCTATCACCTGATGCAGTGGCAGATGATGCCGGGCGGCACGTCGGCTGGTACGCAGTCGCTGCTCTCCGCCGACCTGAAGGCACTCGGCATTCCCTCAATGGACGAGTACGTCGCGATGTATTGCAAGCGCACGGGCCGCAGCGAAACGCCGAACATGGATTATTACGCGGCGTACAACTTCTTCAAACTCGCCGGCATCCTGCAGGGCATCGTCGGGCGCGTGCGCGACGGCACCGCGAACAGCGCCAATGCAGCACAGAATGCAAGCGCTGTTCGCCCGCTGGCCGAACGCGCGTGGCACTTTGCGAAACGCGCCGGAGCGACGGGATAAGCCTCGCTGTTGTATTGGCGTAATAGGGTGTTAAGCACAAAAACAGTCCTGCGCACCCGTAGAAGTTTAAGCGGGGTTTAACCGCACGCAGCGCATCGTGTCGCGGAGGCCGTTAGCGGCTTTCGGGGCAGCGATGTCGTCTACTCAACCGAACACCAAGATCGCGCGTGTTCAGCAGCGTTTCGAGGAAGCGCGCGCCCGGCGCATTCGCGCTTATTTCGATCTCGCGGAGCGTGCCGCCAAGACCGGCTATTGGCGCACCGACTTGCAGAATCTCACCGACTTCTGGTCGCCGGGCATCTATCGCCTGTTGAACGTCGCACCGGGATCGGTCGCGCCGAGTGGGACGTGGCTGCTGGATCAACTCGTTCCCGCAGATCGCGACCGGATCTTTGCCGCGATCCAGAGAGCGATTGCGACACGGCAGCCGTTCCAGCATCGCGCGCAGGTACGCGATCCTGAACTTGCCGCGCAGTGGGTGGATATCCAGGGCGAAGTCGAACTCGACGAAGACGGTTCTGTTATCGCCGTCATCGGTGTGTGTCGCGACATCACCGAGCGTGTGCGGATGGAGGCCGAGCGCGAGCACGCCGAAAAGATGTATCGCGTGATGGCGGAGCAGTCCTCCGACCTGATCCTGTTCTATTCGCTGGATCGCAAGATCCTGTTCTCCTCCGATGCGCTGATGAAGATGCTCGGCCGCACGGTCGAAGAGATCGATGACGGACGCTTTCGCGCGTTGGTCCATCCGGACGATCTGCACGAACTCAAAAAGATCGAATTCCCGCCCGCGAACGGTGCGATCCCAACCGCGACCTACCGCATCCAGCACAAGGATGGGCACTACGTCTGGATCGAGACGACGATCCGCAGCGTGTACGGCGAAGATGGCACGGTTGAGAACGTCGTCAGCGTTTCGCGCGACATCACTGAGCGCAAGACGCAGGAAATCGAGATGCGCGCGGCGCACGAGCACGCCGAAGCCGCCAACAAGGCGAAGTCGCGCTTTCTGGCGAATATGAGCCATGAACTGCGCACGCCGCTGAACGCGATCATCGGCTTCACCGATCTCATGCGGCACGAAATGTTCGGCCCGATGGGCAGCAAGCGCTACGAGGAATACGCGACGCTGATCTATGACTCGGGGCAATTGCTGCTGGACCTGATTTCGGATCTGCTCGACATGTCCAAGATCGAGGCTGGGAAGATGGACCTCAACCTCGAACGGGTCGATCTGAACGGCGCGATTGAAGACTGCGTACGGCTGCTACGCGAGCGCGCGGACAATGCCGGGATCGAGATCGGCACGACGCTGCCGCCGGCAAAGCTGACATTTCTCGCCGACCGTCGCGCGCTAAAGCAGATCCTGCTGAACCTGATCTCCAATGCGGTGAAATTCACACCGGCAGGTGGGCATGTGTCCGTCGCCGCCGCTGTTCAAGACCGGCAGCTGGTGCTGAGCGTGCGCGATGACGGGATTGGCATTCCGGAGGCTGACCTGCCCCGGATCGGCAAACCGTTCGAACAGGTTGCCGGCGATCCGATGATCGCCAAAGGCGGCACCGGGCTTGGCCTCTCCCTGGTGCGGGCGCTCACGGAGAAGCACGGCGGCACGATGACCATCACGAGCCAGGAAGGTATTGGCACCGAGGTGGTGGTGCGGCTGCCGCTCAATCCAGCACGCTGCGCGGCCGCCTGAAGCTCGGCCTTACCGGTTGGCCAAGCGTTCTCACATTGGGCACGCCGCAGATCGGCAGGGGCAATAGGCCTATTTGACTTGCACCCCGCCGCACGGCAATCAGCCGCGATGTATCTGTGGGCCGGAATCGCTCTTTTGGTTGTGGGGTTCGTGTGCCTGGGGATTGACCGGCGGGCGGTCCACTACATTTATGACAATGTGAGCGCGCGCCAGCACCAGATGCTGGACAGCATCACGCACCTCGCCAAGGCCGCGCACTGGCTGGTGGCGGCGATCCTGATCTATGGCGTGGCCCGCCTGGTCCGGCTGTTCTACCTGCACGATCCGTGGGTGTTCATCGCCCAGGATGCCGCCCTCGCCTTCATTGCGAGCCTCGCAATGGGGAGCCTGATCCTGCACATCCTCAAGCGCCTGATCGGGCGACGGCGGCCGCGCGACGAGATCGAGATGCATCTTTATGAGTTCAAGTTCTGGACCTTCAAAGCCGACTACAACTCGTTCCCGTCGGGGCACGCCTTGACCATCTTTTCCGTTGCGGCCATCGCGACCTGCGTGTTCCCGTCCCTCGCCGCGGTATGGTTCGTGATCGCGATCACACTTTCGGCAACCCGGGTGCTTCTTACGGCGCATTTCGTCAGTGATGTATTGATCGGCGCCGGAATGGGTCTTATCTCAACACACATAATCCTAATACACTTCTTTGAGCGCTTCGCACCGCACTGGGTCTAAGGTACCGGATGTTCGATATCTTCCTCTCCGCGAACGCGTGGATTTCGCTTGCCACCCTGGTGGTGCTCGAAATCGTCCTCGGCATCGACAACATCATCTTCATCTCGCTGGTCGCCCACCAGTTGGAGCCCGCACGGCGGAACTTCGCCCGGCGCATCGGCCTGCTGCTAGGCCTCGGCTTGCGTGTCCTGCTGCTGTCGATGATCGCGTGGATCATCTCGCTGTCAGAGCCGATTGTCACAATCTGGGGCTTCCCGCTGTCGTGGAAGGACCTCGTCTTCATCGCGGGCGGTCTGTTCCTGCTGACCAAGAGCACGCGCGAAATCCACGACATGGTGGAGGAAGAAAATGCGTCGCTGAAACGCAAGCATTCGACCATGTTTGCCGTGATCGTTCAGATCGCGCTGTTCGACATCGTGTTCTCCATCGACTCCGTCGTAACGGCCGTCGGCATGGCAGAGCACGTGGAGGTTATGATCGCGGCGGTTACGGTCGCGATGTTCGTGATGATGTTCGCGTCCGGCGTGGTGGCGGAGTTCGTCGAACGGCACCCCACTGTGAAGATGCTGGCGCTCAGCTTCCTGCTGCTGATCGGCATGTCGCTGGTCGCGGACGGCCTGAACTTCCACATCCCGCGCCAGTACCTCTACTTCGCAGTGGCGTTCTCCGGCGGCGTGGAGTTCCTGAACCAACTCGTGGCCCGGCGGCGTGCGCAACACAAGCACAACACCGCCGAGCACGAGAAAGACTAAGTCAGGCAGCGCGGAAGCGCTGGATCATCGGGCTTTCTTCGTCGATCAGCGCCTTGAACGACGGGCGGGCATGGATGCTGGCGATATATTTCGCCAGTTCCGGCCAGCGTCCCGTATCCAGCGCCTCACCGGCGTGAACGAAGTTCACGAAGATCGTGCCGACGGAGATGTCCGCGATCGAGAAGGCATCGCCCGCGAGATACTGGCGCCCCGCGATTTCCTTGCTCAGGTAGTCGAACAAAGGCGGGAGCTTTTCGCTGAGCGTCTTCTGGCAAACACTTTCGTCCGTTTGCTGCCGCATCATCTTTTTCACGATGCGCTCGAAGAACAGGCCTGAGCCGATGTTCGAGGCCATGGTGGAGTCGGCATACTCCTCGAACCACAACGCACGGGCGCGCTGGAACGGGTTGCTCGGATAAAGCGGCGGGTTCGGGTATTTGTTCTCGAGATAGTCGCAGATGATCGACGAATCCGGGAGCGTGTTTGGCTCCGGCACGTCGGTGTCACGCAGCACAGGAATCCGCTTCAAAGGGCTTATCGCCAGAAACTCCGGCGGCGGTGCAAACGGATTCACCTGATCGAGCTGATATTCGACGCCTTTCTCCGCAAGGACCACGCGCACTTTGCGCACAAACGGCGAAACGCTGCCGCCATAGATTGTAATGGACATTTCAAAATCTCCCTTCGGTGATGGCTCCCACCATCCGGCCAGATTGTCAGACGATCCTGACGCTCACAAGCAACAGCGTTTTGTGACACTCAGACAGCGGTGCCGGCTTCGCAGCAGAGCAGGCCGGACTTCTCCAGCGCCGCGTCGCGGTGGTGCGCGATGGTGTTGTAGCCGGGGCTCATCGCCATCTTGAGAAATGCTTCGCGTGACGGATAGCGCACGCAGAGCACCTCATCCCTTGCTGATCGTCATTGCCGATCACGACGACGGATTGATTGCCGCGCCACACGAGACTGGCGCCGACTTCGCCGAGGTATTTCACGACCTCTGCGGAGTAGCGCTTGTAGGCCTGGCGACCGGTGAGATTCTGGCTGGCTTCCGGCTTGTCGGCCTCATAAGCCGCTGTCTCGCGGAATTTGAGCAGGTTGACCATGACGATCGGGCCAACCGGCCCTTTCTCCATCAGCGCCTGTATCTGATCCGGCCGCGGACGCACCGTTCCCATCTGACCTTTCCCTCTGTTGACCGCCGGTTCGCGGTTTGTTATTTCTGAAACTGAATTCAGATTAAGTTTTAGTACCGAGTCCATGCCCATGGCAAGTGCATCAAAGACAAAACCCTCCGAGAAGCTCGCGCTCCCCGCGCAGCAGGCGCGCAGCCGTGCAACGCGCGAACGGCTTCTCACGGCCGGCGAAAAGGTGTTTGCCCGGAAGGGCTTCAACGGTGCGCGGTTGGCCGATATCGCCGAGGAAGCAGGCTGCTCGGTGGGCGCCGTCTATTTCCGCTTCAAGGACAAGGACGCCCTTTTCCAGGCGATTGCCGAGGACTACGTCCATGTGGCGCGCGAGCGATTGCCAATGATGCTCGGCGTTTCGGAGCCCGCCGCTATCGTGCGCGCTTGTGTGCTCGGAACGGCGGCAAACTTTCGCCAGCATCGCGGCCTCTTTCGCGCGATCATGGAGCGGGGTTTTGAGATCCCCAACCTGACGGCGACGTTCTTTGCGTTGCGCGACGAGGCGTCGATAACGATCGAGAAAGCCCTGCGCCGCGCCGGCATGAAGCATCGTGATCTGCCATTCGCGGTGCGGGTGATGACGCAGATGGTCTACGGCTTTCTTCTCACCGGCATCCTCAATCCCAGAGCACCGACCAAGATCGACGATGACAAGGCCGTCGAGGAACTGGTCGTAGCTTGCACAGCCTATCTCGGAGTTTGAAATGACGTTCGTCGTCGATGTCTACTGGTCGTTCCGCAGCCCCTACTCCTATCTCGCGACACCAAGGCTCGCCCAGATGGAGACGGAATACGACCTCACCGTGAACGTCCGGCCGGTTTATCCGCTGGCCGTGCGATCCGGTGAATTCTTCAGTCAGGTCAATCCGCTGTGGATCGGATACCTGATGCGGGACACGATGCG
>DATAHD010000628.1:0-8732 GCA_036263395.1 Rhizomicrobium sp.
AGTGGGCGGGGCGTCCCATTAGGGCCGACTTAATGTTGGCGCACTAAATCTGCATCGAAATGCGGCACCCGCGCCGCAGGGGCAAACGAACGAGTCAGAGATCAATGGCAATCGTCATTTCTCAACCAGCCAGTATCCCGAAAGAAGAACTCGACTCTCTGGGTCCGGTTCCAATCCCGCTGAGCCCGATGGTGTCGCAGCTCACGGGCCGTCGTTACATCTATAACGGTCCCGGCGTTTGCGGCATGGGCATCTGGGAATGCTCGCCTGGCCGCTGGCAGCGTACCATCATGGAAGAAGAATTCGCGCACTTCATCATGGGCAGCGCGCGCTTCGTGCCTGAAGACGGCAGTACGCCGATCGACCTGCGCGCTGGCGACACGATCTGGTTTCCGAAAGATTCGCGTGGCGTGTGGGAAATCAGCGAGAACGTCCGTAAGGTCTACGTCATCATCGATCGCCCGAGCCTCTACAAGCGTGCCAAGCAGTACGTGAAGCAGACGCTCGTCAACCTCGGCTATCGCAAGCCAGCGCAGCCGATCAAGACCACCGGCCCGGTTTCGCTTCCGACACCGGTCGCCAGCCACTAGTCGATCAGCGCGTTGTAGCTCGTGTGGCTCGGATCGGGCCACCCGAACTGCTCGCGCACTTCGGCCAGCTTGCGGCGATAAACATCGACATCGACGTAATTCGCATGCCGCGGCGAGTCGATGTAGTTCATTTTCCCGCGCAAATTGGGATGATCTTCCGCCTTCATGCGCGCCCACTCTTCGGTGCCAAGGCCTGACGCGCGGACGTAAGCGTCCATCGCCGCCATCTGCGCCATCTCGTCGAACCGCTGATATCCCGCTGACGCGAACTCCACATACCCAACCGCGCTTAGCCCCTGCAGCGTGCGGTGGAAGATGTTGAGATAGAACTGCGGATGCCCCTGCTTCCAGGTGAGCAGCTTCTCGTCGAGGAACGGGATCTTGTACTCATAGCCGGTTGCAAACAACACCAGATCGAACGCCTCGCGTGAGCCATCGGCGAAGATCGCACCATCCTCGGTGAACTCTTTCACATCGCGCTTCGCGATCAGATCGCCATGCCCCAGATGGTGCAGGATCTGATTGTTCATGATCGGATGCGACTCCAGCGCCTTGTGATCCGGCGCGGGCAGGCCATAGCGCGTCAGATCTCCGGTCAGCGCGTCCAGCATCTTGCTAGGATCGTCCGGCAGCACCACGCCCTTCGGCGGCCGCACCATACCCGACAGGAACATGTCCGTAGGCACGCCGAAGATGTGCTTCGGCACAAAGCGATACCCACGCCGCACGCTGATGAACGCCGCTTCCGCACTGCGGGCGGCGTCGCATGCGATATCGACACCGGAATTGCCGGCGCCGACGATCAGCACGCGCCGTCTCTTGAAGCTGTCGGCACTGCGATGCGTCACGGTGTGGCGCACCTCGCCCTTGAACCGGTCGAGCCCCGGATAGGCGGGCAGGTTCGGATGCCACGTCACGCCATTCGCGACCACGACGCCAGCATAGCGCTTCTTCTCGCCGGTGCTCAGCGTCACGTCCCACCCGTCCTTGCCGCTGTTGATTGGCTCGGCATGCACGACGCTGGTGTTGAAGCGGACGCTGTCTTTCAGCCGGTATTTCTCCGCGAAGCTGCGGATATAGGCGAGCAGCTGCGTATGATCGGGATAATCCGGATATGCCTCCGGCATGGGAAAGCCGAAGAAGCCCGAGGTGTATTTCGACGAGATGAAGTGCGCCGACTCGTACATCGACGATCCCGGGTTATCGATGTCCCAGATGCCGCCGACATCGCTATGCCTCTCGAACTGCTCGTACGGAATGCCCGCCAGCTTGAATGCCCGCGCTGCCAGCAACCCGCACGGCCCCGCACCCACAATGCAATGGGGCAGGGGGTACACCACATCCTTAGAAATCTCGCGCGTCGCGTCCGCCCGCGTATCCGCCGCGGCCAGCAACAGATAGTTCTTCGGCTTCGCCTGTTTCAGCCACAACGCAAACGCGACACCCGCCGCACACGCCACGACATACGCCAGCGGCAGCCAGTTCACCCACGCCGCCTCAATGGTCGCGAGCAGTCCGAAATTCCACGCCACCAGCGCCGTCGCCGCGATCAACCCGACCGCACCAACCGCCGGTGCCGCCAAGGTCCGCCACACATCGGGACTATTGCGGCGGCGGAAGTAGACAAGGATCGCAACCGCCGCGAATGCCTGCAGCGCAATGATGCCCAGCGTGCCGAACCCGATCAGCAGCGGGATCAACGTCAGATACGGATCGAGCCCGCTCAGCAAGAAGCTGCCGACACCGACCACCGTGATGGCACTCACCACCAGGCTAGCGTTCGATGGCGCATACCGCTTGGGATGAAACCGCCCCAGTGCCTCCGGCAACAGCTTCTCGCGGCTCAGCGCAAACACATAACGTGTCGCCGCATTGTGGATCGCGAGATAGGACGCGAGCAGCGAGGTGCACAGCAGGATCGCCGCCACCGCCATAGCCGCCGCACCGCTGTATTGCGTGATCATGTCGAGCATCAACTGCCCGCCCTTCGCCTGTGCCAGCGGCTTGGCGTTGAGCGCGCCGATTGCGCCGACCGTGATCCACGCCGTCAGCAGATAGAACCCGCCGATCAGGAATACCGAGGCATAGGTCGCGGTCGGAATGCTCTTCGTTGGCTCTTTCGCTTCTTCGCCATACAGCGCCGCGGACTCGAACCCGATGAACGAGGTGTAGGCGAACATCAGTGCGACGGCGAACCCAGGCGCAAACGCCACCGACGGCGTAAATGACTCCAGCGGAAACGCGCCAAACCCCTTGGCCCACAACACGCAGATGTCGAACACCGCCAGCACGGCGATTTCCGCTGTCATCAGCACGCCCAGCACCTTCGACGACAGGTCGATAGAGCGGTAGCCGAGCACGCCGGTGACCGCGATGGCGACCACCGCATACGCGACCCATTCGCCGCTTTGCTGCGGCGTCAGCACCAGGTGGAAGTAATACGCACACGCCCCCGCCATGCCCACAGTGAAGGTGATGTAGGCGACCAGCGCGATGAACGCCCCGCCAACGCCGGCCGGTTTGCCAAGCCCGTGCGCTATATAGGTGTAGAACGCACCGGTGTTCACGATGCGCCGGCTCATCGCCGCGTATCCCACCGCGAAGCACAGCAAGGTCACCGCCGCGAGCAGGAACGCGGCCGGCACACCCGCACCATTGCCGCGCCCGAGCGCGATGGGCAGGTTGCCGATCATCGCTGCCAGTGGCGCCGCGGCTGCGACCACCAAAAACACGATCCGCGACGTCGAAAGCGTATTGCGGCGGCGGCCACGTTCGAACTGGCGCGCGGCGGCGCGGATCACGTCATCCATGGCATCATTCCTTAGCGATGGTCAGGCCGCGCGATGCGATAAACTTCGCCCGTCCGCGCTCGCCGGTCTTTTCCAGTTTGGGCGCCAGCCACTCGAGCAGCCCAGGCGCGATGCTGATGAGTTTGCTCAGCAGCGCATCGGAGAACGGCACAAACGTCTCCGCCTTGCCGCTGTCGATGGCCTTCATGCATGCCGCCGCAACCTGATCGGCGGTCAGCACGTCGCCGTTCAGGAAGTTCAGCGCCGATCCGTTGTGCGTCGCTTCATAGCGCAGCATCGGCGTGTCGACCGCGCCGGGAAACACGCTGCACACCTTCACCTTGTGCGGCGCCAACTCCATTCGCGCCGCCGTCAGAAACCCGCGCAGCCCGAACTTCGATGCGCTGTACGCCGCGCTGCCGGGCAGGGCGACGAGCGCCGCTGCCGACACGATGGAGAGGATGGTCCCGCCACCGCGCGCCGCCATTGCCTTGCCGGCGGCCTGCGCCAGAAATGCCGGCGCAACGAGGTTGATCTTCAGATGCCGGTCGATCTCCGAGAACGGCAACTCCAGAATGGTGCCCGGCCGGATGATCCCGGCAGTGTTGACCAGCAGATCGATCGCCGGCGTCCCGCTCTCCAGCCGCCGCGCCAGCACGTCCAGCCCATCCTGCACTGATAGGTCGGCGATAATCGTCTCGATCACATTCGGGACCGCGGCCGCATTCGCCGCCATGCGCGTCGCATCGATATCCGCCAGTACGAAGGCATAGCCGCGCTTCGCCAGTTGCTGCGCGATGGCCAGCGCAATAGCGCCGCCGCCACCCGTGATGAGTGCTGTCTTCGTCATACCGGTCCCCAAACCCATAAACGTGATAGACAATCACATTTCGGAAATGTGATAACCTATCACATTCGGCACGGCAAGTGCTTCGCGTTCGGGAAAGATGAAACCGGTGTCAGCAGCAGTCACAAAACCCAATCCCCGGCGCAGCGCTGTGCAGGCCCGCTCGCGCGCCACGGTCGACCGCATTCTGAATGCGGCCATCGCCGTGATCGTGGAGAAAGGCGCCGAACGCGCCACCATGACCGAGATCGCGCAGCGCGCCGACGTCGTGATCGGCTCGCTTTATCAGTATTTCTCGGAGAAGCGCGAGATCCTGAAAGCGATCCTCGAAGCCCACAATGTGGAGGTCGAGGTGATGCTGCGCGGCGCGTTCTCCGGCGTCACCAGCAAGGACGATTTCGTCGCCGCGATGGACGCGATCGCGCAGGGCTACTTCCACCAGCACCGCACCAGCCCGCTCTACCGCAGCATCTGGTCGGCGGTGCAGACCGATGCCGAGCTTCAGGCTTTGGACGTGCAGGACTCGCTTGCCAAGGCGCGCATCCTGTTCGATATCGCGCGCCCACTCTATCGCAAGGTGGACGAAACCGACCTCATGTCCACCTGCGCGCTCCTTATGCAGACGGCACTCACCGCCGCCCGTTTCGCGCTCGCCATCCCGCGACCGCTCGGCAAGCGGACGCTGGGTGTCTATCAGAATATGTGCCGCAGCCTGTTCCTCGCTCTCGAACAGGCGCCTCAGCTTACGCGCCGATAGTGCGCGGCCATCGCGCCGAAGAACAACGCCGCGCTCGCCAGCATCAACCCCGCCGCAATCCAGAACGCGCCGCGCACATCGCCCGGCGCCACACCGAACGATGCCAGCAACGGCCCGGCGCTCAGGCCGAAC
Organism: Rhizomicrobium sp.; assembly: GCA_036263395.1. Taxonomy (GTDB): domain Bacteria; phylum Pseudomonadota; class Alphaproteobacteria; order Micropepsales; family Micropepsaceae; genus Rhizomicrobium. The sequence goes on from DATAHD010000628.1 coordinate 5,116, forward strand.
AGCGTGATCGCGGTCCCCACCAATACAGCTTGCCGCGTCGGTTCCATGTCGATCATCAACCGCACCTGATAGGGACTGAGCGCCAGCCAGAAGAGCCCGAAGATCGCCGTCGATCCGAAATATCCGGATGGCGAGGCCGACGACGCCATCGCAACAATCACCGCTGCCTGACACAACGGCCCCAGCACCGTCACGATCCTGAACGGCAGCCGCCACGCGAACCACGCCACCGCGAACGCGCCCGCCACCTGAAACATCAGGCTAGTCGATAGCGCCGAGCCAACGACGGAGGGCGCGATGTGCATCTGCGTCGCGATGCGCTCGGCATAATCCCACGCCCCGCCGATGGCGGCGTTCTGCAGCACGATGGCGCCCAGAATGCCCAGCACCGGCAACGTCCACACATTGCCCTTCGCCGCGCCAGATTCGGTTTCTTCCGGCGGATGCCGCTCGGTCAAAAGGAATGCCGCCGCGCAACTGATCGCCGCCAGCACGGCCAGGATCATAAAACTCCCGTCCGTCCCGACCTTCGGCAAAATCCAGACGGGCAGGGTGTAGGCGAGCACCGCTTGTGGAATGGTCTGCAGTGCCAGGAACAATCCGTTCAACCGGTCCGGGCTGCGCGAATGGGTGATCACCACAATCGCCGCGCCCAGCACGTAACCCTCGAGCAGCCCCGCAAACCCGCGCGTCAGGAACAGCGTCAGCGGCGTATCGGCGACATAGATCGCCGCGTTGAACAGTGCCAGCAGCGCGCATCCGATGGCGACTTTCAGCGCAATCGGCCCCTTGCGCAGGTTCCGGACGCCAAGTGCCGACCCGATGGCCAGCGCCAGCACCTCCACCATGGCAAGGCGGCCGAGCGACACCTCGTCGATCCGGCCCTCCTGCGTCAGTGCTCCGAGCAGCACCGGCTGAATCCCCAGGATCATCAGCGACGCCGTGCCGATCAGCATGCTGCTCGCGACGACAATCCAGGAATCGCCATCGGGCGCGAAGCCTGCCTCTTCCTCCAGCCCCACCACCGCCACCGGTGCCGGCGCGGTCTCCGCTGCCAACGCGCCATCGCCGTGCTCTGACATCCGCTTTATCCTCTCAAACCGCGGCGCCGCTGCTTCCCATTTCGCGCCCGGGAATTATAATAGCGAAAGCTATCGTTTCTGGAAGGAGCCTTTCGATGTCCCGTTCCAACTCGCAAGACAAGAGCCTGCGCGAACGCGCCGCCGCCGTCATCCCGAACGGCATGTACGGTCACGAATCCGTCCGCCTCCTGCCGCCCGAGTATCCGCAATTCTTCGCCAAGGCACAGGGCGCACATCTCTGGGACGTCGACGGCAACGAATACGTCGACTTCATGTGCGGCTACGGCCCCAACCTGCTGGGATACTGCAACCCGAAGATCGACGCCGCTGCCCGAGCCCAGGCCGAACGCGGCGATGCAATGACCGGCCCCGGCGCCGCGCTGGTGGAGTTTGCGGAGAAGTTCGTCGCCACCATCAACCACGCCAGCTGGGCCATGTTCTGCAAGAACGGCACCGACGCCACGACGATGGCGATCATGACCGCCCGTGCCTACACCAAAAAGCGCAAGATCCTCGTCGCCAAGGGCGCCTATCACGGCGCCGCGCCGTGGTGCACGCCCAACCCCACCGGCGTCGTGCCGGAGGACCGCGCCCACATCCTCACCTACACCTATAATGATGTGTCGAGCCTTGAGGCCGCTGTCATCGCCGCCGGTGACGATCTCGCCGGCATCATCGCCTCGCCGTTCAAGCACGACGCTTTTGTCGATCAACAAATGCCGGTCCTCGAATACGCCAAGCGCGCCCGCGAGATCTGCGATGAACGTGACGCGCTCCTGATCGTTGATGACGTCCGCGCCGGCTTCCGCATGGCGCGCGATTGCAGCTGGTCGCTCGTCGGCGTCGATCCCGATCTGTCGTGCTGGGGCAAGGGCATCGCGAACGGCTATCCGATCTCCGCCCTCGCGGGCAGCGAGAAGGCGCGCACCGCCGCCGGTTCGATCTACGTCACCGGCTCCTTCTGGTTCGCCGCCGTGCCGATGGCCGCCGGTGTCGCGACAATGGGCGAGATCGCCTCCAGCGACTATCTCGAAAAGACCACCCGCCTCGCCACCGACTTCCGCCGCGGGCTCGATGAAGCGGCGGCGCGCCACGGCTTCGGCCTGCGCCAGACCGGCCCGGCGCAGATGCCGCTCATCCTGTTCGAAGACGACCCCGACTATCGCATCGGCTACGGCTGGTGCGCGGAGATGGTGAAGCGCGGCATCTACGTCCACCCGTGGCACAACATGTTCTTCTGCGCCGCGATGACCGACGCCGACATCGCTCTGGCGGTCGAAACCGCCGATGCTGCTTTCAAAGCCCTGAAAGCAAACAAGCCGGCGCTGGAACCCCACGCCGGCCTGCTCGCAATGCTGAACGGACGCCGCTGACGTCCGCAGCCGGGTGAAGCGATGCGCTCCACCCGGCCTGTTCCTCAGAACTTGTAGTTGACCTCGCCGCCCCAGGTGCGCGGCTGTCCCATGATGCCCTGGTAGTAGCCGAGGAAGCTAAGGTCGAAGACGTCCAGGAAGTACTTTTGGTTGGAGATGTTGCGGACATACGCTGCAACTTCCCACTGATCGTCATCGAACGAGTAGCCAACCCGCGCATTCTCCAGCCAGTACGGCCGCTGGGTTAGGAAGGGGCTGTTCGCGACGTCGAAGTTCTGGTGGCTCTTGAAGTTTGCCGACAGCTGGAAGTCGAGCGTGTTCTCGCCGAGGGGCAACTTGTAGTCCGCCAGGGTCGACAGCGTGACATGCGGCGACAGCGGCAGCTGGTTGCCGTGGTAGCTCGAACCCGTCGCGCTGACGTCGTCGGAGTCGATCTTCGCCTGCAGCAGGCCGAGCTGCGCCGTCAGCGTCAGTTCGTCCGTCGGCTTGCCGACCACCTCGATATCCGCGCCCATCATGTGCGCCTTGCGCGCATTGGTCAGGATGTTGACCGCGAGCGGCGGCACCACGCTGATCGGCACTAGGATAAACACCTGTTCGTCGCGATAGTCGTTGAAGAACACCGACGCGTTGAACTGCAGCCGGTCGTCGAACAGGTTCGACTTGATACCCGTCTCATACGCCGTCACCTGCTCCGGCTTGATCGGCGCCAGCTGAGCCGCAACCTGCACCGGATCGGGGTTGGAGTTCAGGAAGCTGCCGTTGAAGCCGCCGCTCTTGAAGCCGGTCGCAACGCTGGCATAGGCCATGATGTTGTCGTCGATCTGATAGTCCAGAGCGACGCGCCAGTTGAACGACGAGTTCGACAGATGCCTGGTGAACGTATCGCCCGGTGGCGGCAGGGTTGGCGTGATCGGCGGGAAATTGTCCATGCCGCCGGTCTGGAACGAGGTGCCGCCCGACCACACAAAGCTCTTCGTTTCGCTCGTGTAGCGCGCACCGAGCGTCAGCTTCAGCGCGTCGGTGATGTCGAACGTGAACGGGTCGTAGCCGCCTTCGTGCGTTCCCACCGGCTTGCCGTTCACCCACACCTCGGCGCGCCAATCCACCGCGCCGAAATGGAGCAGCAGTCTCATATTCTTCGCGGGCGCGGCCGAAAACG
>DATAHD010000629.1:0-17768 GCA_036263395.1 Rhizomicrobium sp.
CGAGGCGGCCGGCGTCTACTATCATCAGGAAGACCCGCGCGGCATGCGCGGGCAGATGGAAGAGGTGCGTGCCGCCATCGAAGCCGGGCCGAGCCGCGCCACGCTACGTGAGATTCTGCCGCCCGGCGGCGCGCGCAACGCGATCGACTGCGCCCTATGGGACCTCGAGGCGAAGGAGCAGGGCACGCCAGCCTGGCATAGCGCCGGTCTCGCGGCGCCTCGGCTGTTGCCAACGACGATGACCCTCGGCGCCGATACGCCGGATGAAACGGCTCGTCGCGCGCTGGAATTCAAAGACGCGCCGCGCCTGAAGATGAAGCTCACCGGCGACGGCGATGCGCCACGTCTGCGCGCCGTGCGCAAAGCACGGCCCGACGCATGGATCGGCGTCGATGCCAACCAGGGCTTCACGCGCGCCACGCTGGAGAAGATCTATCCGGTCTTCCTCGAAACCGATGTTCGCTTGATCGAACAGCCGGTGAAGATCGGCGCCGAAGCGGAGCTCGACGGCTTCCAGTCCGCCATCCCGATGGCGGCTGACGAGAGCCTGCAAAGCCTGACCGACATCGGCGCGCTGAAGGGCCGGTTTCAGGTCGGCAACATCAAGCTCGACAAGTGCGGTGGTCTCACCGAAGCCTTGATGATGGCGAAAGAGCTGCGTCGCATCGGCCTTACGCCGATGGTCGGCTGCATGGGCGGTACGTCGCTGTCGATCGCGCCCGCGTTGATCGTCGGTCAGATGTGCGATCTCGTCGATCTCGACGGACCGGTTTTCCTCGCCGGCGATCGCGACGCACGCGCGACCTATGCCGGCGGCATGGTTTCATATGGCGATGTGGGCTGGGGCAATCCCGAAGCCCATCTTCGCGCCAAGGCTTCTTGAAGTTCAGGGAAGAGACGTCATGACAAAAACAAAACTGGCTTCCGTCCTCGCACTCACGCTTGCGCTTGCAGGCTCGGCCCTCGCAGCCGGAACGACCACACCGCCGAGCACCGGTCCCGCACCGGTGCAGAGCGCTATCCCCGCGCCGAGCGACAGTGTCGCCGCGGCACCTGCGCCGACACCCGGCACGCATGAGATCACGGCCGAAGATTTGCACGCCTTTCTCGACGGCATGATCCCTTACGCGATCCATCGCGGCGATATCGCCGGTGCGACCATTGCGGTGGTGAAGGACGGCCAGCTCGTCTTCGCGCAGGGCTATGGCTATGCCGACCTGAAGACGAAGAAGCCGGTCATCGCCGATCAGACGATGTTCCGTCCCGGCTCGGTGTCGAAGACCTTCACCTGGACCGCTGTGATGCAGCTGGTCGAGCAGGGCAAGCTCAACCTCGACGCCGATGTGAACACCTATCTCGACTTCAAGATTCCGGAGAAGTTCGGCAAGCCGATCACCTTGCGCAATATCATGACGCACACGGCCGGCTTTGAAGAGACGCTGACCGATCTTTTCGTCGGCAAGAAAGAGCAGCTCTACCCGCTCGGCCAGTATCTGCAGAAGCGCATGCCGTCACGCATCTTCCCGCCGGGCAAGGTCGTCGCCTATTCGAACTACGCCACCACGATCGCAGGCTACATCGTCCAGCGCGTGTCGGGGGAGCCGTTCGACCAGTACATCATGAACCACATCCTCAAGCCGCTGAAGATGAACCACTCCACCTTCGCGCAGCCGCTGCCGAAGGAGCTGGAGCCGTTCATGGCAAACGGCTACTCGCAGGCATCGGCGGAAAAGCCGGTTGGGTTCGAGTACATCGAAGCGGCGCCGGCGGGTGCGCTGTCGGCCACATCGACCGATATGGCCAACTTCATGATGGCACATCTGAACCACGGGTCGTATGGCGGCTATCAGATGCTGAAGCCGGAAACCGAAGCGGCGATGCAGACACGCAATCACACGCTGGCCGAAGGCCTCAACGGCTTCGACCTCGGTTTCTATGATGAGGATCGCAACGGCCACCGCATCGTCGGCCATGCCGGCGACACCACCGGCTTCCACAGCGATCTGCATCTGATCACCGACGCGAATGTCGGAGTCTTCATGTCGTTCAACAGCGGCGGCAGGGAAGGCGCGGTGCAGGAAGTGCGCACCAGCATCTTCCGCAACTTCCTCGACCGCTACTTCCCGTACACGGCGCCGGACGAGAAGCCGCTGCCGCATCCGGAGGCCGACAACGCCAAAGTCGCGGGCGACTACATGGCGAGCCGCCGCAAGGAGACCTCGCTCTATGTCCTGTCGCTGATGGGGCAGTCGCCAGTCGTCGCCAATCCGGACGGCACGATCAGCATTGCCGCGCTGAAGGATCCAAGCGGTGCGGTGCGCAAATGGCAGGAAGTCGCGCCGCTCTACTATCGCGAAGTCGGCGGCCAGACGCACACCCGCTTTGTGACGGACGAGAACGGCAACATCGATCACTGGACGTCGAACGACTTCTTCCCGGTGGAAGAGCTGCAGCGCGTCTCCGGTCTCACGCAGGCGTCGGTGCTGAACAAGCTGGTCACGATCTCCATCCTCGTTCTGTCGCTGACCATCGCGATCTGGTTCGGCGGCTGGATCGTGCGCCGCCGCTTCGGCCGTCTGCTCGATCTGGAGCCGCGGATGCGCCAGCTGCGTCTCGCCTCGCGCATCGGTGCGGTGCTGCTGCTGCTGATCCCGGTCGGCTGGCTCGGCTTCGTCGTGCTGCTGTCGACGGATGACAACCTGCTGTTCCAGGGTGGTGTTCCGCCGCTGATGATCGGACTCTACATCATCGGCCTTCTTGCCCTGGTCGGCGCGCTCGCCATCATCGTGCACAGCGTTCTGCGCGTGATGAACGGTCCGGGCCGCTGGCTGGTGAAGATCGGCGAAACGGTGCTGGCTCTTGTTGCGGTTTATGGAATCTATGCGGTGCTCGCTTATGGCCTCGTCAGCTTCAACACGAACATCTAAAGCGCTTGTCGCGGCGGCGTTGGTCTCGTGCCTCTCGGCACCGGCCTTCGCCGCACCACCGGCCGATCTCGACGCCTATGTGAAAAAGGCGATGGAGACGTTCGGCGCGCCGGGCCTCTCGCTCGCCATTGTCGAGGACGGCAAGACCGTCGTCGCCAAAGGCTATGGCGTGCGCAGCATCAATACCAATGCACCGGTCGATGAGCACACCGCATTTCCCATCGGCTCGGAGAGTAAGGCGTTCACCGCCGCCGCGCTCGCCATTCTGGTCGATCAGGGAAAGCTGAAGTGGGACGATCGCGTCGTCGATCGGCTGCCCGGCTTTCAGATGTACGATCCCTATGCCACCGAGCATATGACGATCAAAGACCTGCTCACGCATCGCAGCGGCCTGGGGCTGGGCGAGGGCGACCTGTTGATGGTGCCCGATACCGATCGCAAGCGCGCCGATTTCGTGCACGCGCTGCGCTATCTGAAGCCCGTCACCGGCTTCCGTGAGAAGTTCGCCTACGACAACATCCTCTACATCGTCGCCGGGCAACTGGTCGAAGCCGTGTCCGGCCAGACGTGGGAAGACTTCGTCCGCCAGAACATCTTCGCGCCCGTCGGTATGGCCGACGCGCACGCGAACTACGAGGCGACGGCATCTAACGCCGTCGCGCTGCATGCCCGCATCGATGGTCTGTTCCGCGGCATCGGTCATCAGCAGGTATTGGCCAAGGGGCTGGAGCCGCACGCCTCCGCACCCGCCGGTGCGATCAACGCCAGCGCCGTCGATATGGCGAACTGGATGAAGGTGCAGCTGGCGTGCGGCAAGACAGATGCCGGCACGCAGGTGTTCAGCAAGGATCAGGCTGAGGAGATGTGGACGCCGGTCGTCGTCGTGCCGTCGGACGAATTCCGGCTACCAGCCGCGATGAAAGGCATGGTCCCGCACATGCAGGACTACGCGCTTGGCTGGTTCGTCGAGGATTATCACGGCGTCCCGGTGGTGCAGCATTCCGGCGCCGTGCTTGGCGCGCTGGCAATGATGTTCCTGATCCCGGAGAAGAAGATCGGCATCTCGGTGACGATAAATTCGGAAGACAGCGCTACGCGTCGTGCGCTCATCTATCACCTGCTCGACTACTACACGAACCAGCCGCAGACCGACTGGATCGGCGTCATGCAGGCTGCACTGAAAGACATCGAGACGAAGACGACCGCCGCGCTGAAGGCGCTGCCGAAGCCGAACGAGATCAAGAAAGGGCCGAAGCCGACACTGCCGCTCGTGTCGTACACCGGCACCTACGAAGACCCGTGGTACGGCACCATGACGATCGCCGACAAAGGCGCCGGCAAGCTGTGGATCACCTTCGACCGCACGCCCGGCATGGAAGGCGCGCTGGAGCAACTCGCCGGCGACAAATTCCGCACCCGCTGGACCGACACCGGTATCGAGGACTCATTCGTCGAGTTCACGGTGAAAGACGGCAAGATCACAGCCATCGCAATGAAAGCAATCTCACCCGCGGCCGATTTCAGCTTCGACTACCAGGATCTGCATTTCGTGCCGAAAACGAACTGAAACAGCGGCCGCCCTGCGCAATAGCCTTCAGGGCGGCGGTGTTGTGAACCAGGATCGCGTGGCGCTTCGGCGTCGCGACGAGTTTCTCCAGCTTGAAGTCGGTCGTGAGACGGCGAAGGCGCATGACGGCGCGATGATCGACCTGCCGATGGACGGCAGGGCATCTCCGACTATCTCGGCCTCACCATACCGCGCGCCGCCGCCCTCATTAAGGATCGTCTCGTTCCGGGCGAACCGCATCACGGTCCGGACACGTGCACCGCATCGTTTCCGATGCTGTACCGGCGGCCCACGCGTTGGCTCTGGCGGTCGCGATCACGGCTCTGGGCGGTAGACATTTGGTGGCCAATCCCCCTCCGATAAAATACGTGGCGGAAGACGCCTTAGCCCGGATTTCCGCGAAATTGGGGTTGTCGTATACGCAAAACTACGTACGTTTTGCCGGTGGCCTCGCCGCCTTTTATCCTTCCTTTTTGCGGCGAATTGCTTCCATCGTATCGGCATAGAGCAAAACCCCGGCAAACGTGCCGAACAGCGCGATGACAAACCAAACGACCCAAGACATGATCGAACTCCTCAACAAGCGTCGAGACGCAAGTAGATCGCGATCCGCAGATGGGGTCTTTGACGCTGGTCAAACTTGGAAGATCCTCTATCCACATTGGATCGCCCGTCGCCCCGGTCCCTCCTATGCCCTAGGATTGCAACTCGTTCGAGTTGTATAGTGTTCGCATGCCGCAAGACGACGCCCTCTTTCAGACGCTCATCGCTACCGCGGTCGATGGCATCATGGTCATCGACGCGAGCGGCGTTGTTGAGGTTTACAGTGGCGCGTGCGAGCGGTTATTCGGGTACTCTCCGCAGCAGGTGATTGGCAAAAATATCTCGATGCTAATGCCGGAGCCTTATCGCTCGGCGCATGACGGCTATATTGGCCACTACAAGGATACGGGCGACAAGCGCATCATCGGCATCGGGCGTGAAGTGCAGGGTCGCCGCAACGACGGCACCATCTTCCCAATGTATCTCTCCGTCGGTGAGGGCGTGCTGAAAGGCCGTCAGGTTTTTGTCGGTATCGTGCATGATATTTCCGATCGCAAGGAGCGGGACAGCAAGATTCTCGAACTGCAGTCAGAGTTGCTGCACGTCACGCGCTTGACCGCGATGGGGCAGTTAGCATCCGCTCTGGCGCACGAACTGAACCAGCCGCTGGCCACTATCCTCAACCACGTCAATGTCGCCAAGATACTGCTCGCCAAGCTAATCGATCCGGAGTTCGATCGGCTGCGCGAGCTGATGGACAAAACTGGCGAGCAGGCAAACCGTGCTGGCCAGATCATCCGCCGCCTGCGCGACTTCCTGCTACGGCGCGAGACACAGCACGCCAACGACGACCTGAACGCAGTTGTCGATGAAGCGATGGCACTTGCGCTTGTCGGCGCGGCCGAGCAGGGCATCGTGGTGAAGCGTGACTTCTCGCCCGACCTGCCGTCCGTCAGCCTGGATCGTATCCAGATACAGCAGGTTCTCGTCAATCTTCTGCGCAATGCGATGGAGGCGATGCAAAACTCCGCCGTCCGGCATCTTTCAGTGCGGACATTTCTCAGTGAGGACACCTACGTCACGGTGGCAATCCGCGACACCGGCTCCGGCTTGAGCGAGGACGTCGCCAGGCGCGTGTTCGAACCCTTTGTGACGACAAAAGATCGCGGCATGGGGTTTGGCCTTTCGATCAGCCGCTCGATCATCGAAGAGCACGGTGGCCGTATCTGGGCCGAAACCAATCCGGACGGCGGCACAATCTTCTGCTTCCGGCTGCCAATTGCAAAAGAGCCAGTTGAATGAGCACGAAGGAGCAAATCGTCATCGTCGATGATGACTGCGATTTTCGCGATTCTCTGAAAGACTTGCTCGACGTTTCCGGCTTCACAGTTATCGCGTATGACACCGCGCAGCATCTTTTGGAAGTCTCGCATCCTGACGCCACCTGCCTCATCGCCGATATCCGCATGCCGGGCATGGACGGGCTTGAACTGCAGAAGGAATTGAACGCACGCGGCAGCACTCTGCCGGTCATTATCATGACCGGTCATGGCGACGTGCCGCTTGCGGTGCGGGCGATGCGCGCCGGTGCTGTGGATTTTCTCGAAAAGCCGTTCGAGTTGCCCGTACTGCTCGACAGCATCGACCGTGCTCGCCAACAGCATTCGCGCGAAGCGGAGAAGTCGAACGAGATGCGCCGGGCGCTCGACAAGATTGCCCTGCTGACCGAACGCGAAAAAGAGGTATTCGATCTTCTGGTCGTCGGGCATCAGAACAAGGTGATCGCGAACAAGTTGGATATCTCACCCCGGACGGTCGAGGTCCACCGCTCGCGCATCATCGAAAAGACCGGCGCAAAAGGTTTGCCCGATCTCGTGCACCTCGCGATCGCAGCCGGACGCGATCAGGACTGACACGCAAAGTTAGCCCGGTAGCGTGATTTCGTAGAACCGCGTGAACAGCGCGCTTCTCGCGCGAAACGGTACCGCCAATTCGCGTAGATAGGCATCGACATCGCGATAGTCGAAACCGAAATGTGTACCCCAGCTTTTGCGCGGACTGCGGAACGTGCTGATGCGCTTGCCGGTGACGAGCGCACGAAAATACCGGCGATGAATGTCCGGATCGCTCGATAGTTCCTTCAGGCTGTAGCGATAAATCCCGCGCTTGATCAAGTATTTGAACGTCCCAACCACACCGGACTCGATCGGCACCGTGATAAGCGCACTGCCACTTGGCCGTACCGAGGCCACGATGTTGCTCAAGGCATTGCGCAGATCGCCCACATGCTCGAGCGTCTCAAAGCACGTTACAAAGTCGAAAGCAGGCGTTGTCTGGCCCGGCGCGTTCAACTCCACCGTCTCGAAGTGGAGCTGTGGATAGCGCGTCCGCCCGATCGCCAGATTGGCTTCTGTGTGGTCAAACCCCGTCGTCTCGTCGGCCGCGATACTCCGCGCGATCAGGTCGGTGATGTAACCGTTGCTGCAACCGAAATCGGCATAGGCGTGGCACGGCTTTGGAGCCAGACGCCGCGCCGCTCGCTCAATCGCGCGCAGCCGCATGCGATGCGGAATATTCCGCAAAGTCAGGGTGCGATAGGTTGTCGAATGATCGTAAGCCATGGCCGGAGCGTGTCGCGCGGACACAGTTCCGGCGATGGTGTGACGCTACGTCGAGTGCGTGTTGTCGGGAAGCCCCAGGATGCGCTTGGAGATGATGTTGTTCTGGATTTCGGCCGAACCGCCATAGATCGACATTGCCTTGCCGAACAGCCAGGCCCGCACGCTCTCCAGCTCCTTGCCGGTGAAAGCGGTGCCTTCCCAGCCGAGGCCCTGCGTACCCATGATCTCCATCGTCAGCTCGGCGCGGTCCTGCGCCAGACGGGTGGCGGAATTCTTCAGGATCGACGGCGTGAAGCCGGGGCCATTCGCGCCTTTCGCTTCGGCGGCGGCGCGCGACAAGGTCAGCTCATGCGCGCGGGCGGCCATCATGTTGTCCGTCACGCGTTTGCGCAGGTCGATGTCATTGAGGCGGCCGTTCTCGTCCAGCCCGACATATTCCATCGCAAGCTTGGCGATCGGCTGCGGCGCCACGCCCATGCCGCGCGCGCCGGTCTGGCTGGCGCGCTCATGCTGCAGCAGGCGCTTACCGACGGTCCAGCCGACATTGAGCTGACCGAGCAGCGCATCCTTCGGCGCCACCGCATCGGTGAGGAAGGTTTCGCAGAACGGCGAGGCACCAGCGATCAGTTGGATCGGTCGCGTCTCGACACCTTTCTGATGCATATCGACCAGCAGGAAACTGATGCCGTCATGCTTCGGCGCCTTCGGATCGGTGCGCACGAGCATGCCGCACCAGTCGGAATACTGTGCACCAGAGGTCCACGTCTTCTGACCGTTGATCACCCAGTGATCGCCCGCATCGACGGCGCGCGTTTGCAGGCTGGCGAGATCGGAGCCGGCGTTCGGTTCGGAGTAGCCGACGCACCACTGCACCTCACCGCGAATGATAGGCGGCAAGTGCTTCTGCTTCTGGGCCTCAGTGCCATAATCCATGATCGTCGGGCCGATCATCGTGATGCCCATGCCGAACAGCAGCGGGTTGAAGGCCCCTGCCTTGTGCATCTCCTGCTGCAGCACCTTGGTCTCGGCCGCGGACAGACCGCCGCCGCCATACTGCTTCGGCCAGGTCGGCGTCGCCCAACCCTTCTCGCCGATGGCCTTGCGCCACTTCACGAGGTCGGGCGTGTTGACCCGCACCTCCGCGGCCGCAAGCCCGGCTTGCCCCTTCAGCGCTGGCGGAAAGTTCGCCGCAATCCACTCCCGGGCTTCGCTACGGAAGGTTTCCAGATCGGCATCGGCGGCAACGGTCATGACACACCTTATGAATTCCGCCTCGAACCTGACCACACCCGCGGCGCGGCACAAGAGGCAAGTTTGCTCCAACTGACCGCTGGCGTTTGGCCGTAACGGAAAGCCTAATCTTTTGTGTCTCCTCGCGGAGGTGGCACCCAGGCCCCCGGGGCGACGGGCAACCCCGGCCTCTCAAGGATGCCACCGATCACACGGAAGATGCCGTGCGGGCTTGCAAAGCCCGTGCTTTTGGATTGCGCTGTGGATTGGGGAACCTGTCGCTGCTAGGGCAGCGGCAAAGGCTGCAGGCTGATACGCACATTTCATTACGGGCGCGCGATGCCCGAACACCATTTCACAGCGCCGGATCTCACAGAGGAGATAGCGATGGGCATGTCGATCCTTGGCCGTGAGCGCGTTCTGGCGCTCGCAACCGTTTTCACACTGACGGCATTTGGCGTCGGGCCGGCGCAGGCGGCGGCAACGCTCGACCCGATTGTGGGCTTCAGCAGCGATGCGGGCTGTCCGACTGGGGCGCTGAACAACGACAGCGCCGGCAATCTCTACGTCTCGCTCAGTTGCGGTACCGGCAACAACGGTTCGATCGTGCAGTTGGCGCCGCCGACCCTCGCCAACCCGCACTGGTCCATCATGCCGGTGTGGACTTTCACCGATGCAGCGGGCGGCAGCAGCCCCACCGGTGGCATGGTCTCGGATGGCGCCGGCGGTTTCTACGGCACCACACTTTGGGGCGGCCTCGGCAGCGGGCAGGGTAATGGAACGCTCTTCCACCTGTCGCCGCCGCAGGGCAGCAGCGAAGATTGGGATTTGCAGACGGTCCGCTTCTTCCACGGCACGGACGGCAATCAACCGACGAGCAGCATCCTGCGTAAAGGCAAATATCTGTTCGGCACGACGACGGGCGGCGGTTCGCACGGTGCCGGCACCATCTACATGCTCAACCTGTCGACCGGAAAGCTGAAGACGGTTTGGAATTTCACCGGCAACAGCGACGGCGGCTATCCGCAAGGCGGATTGATCGACGATGGCGCGGGTGGCTTCTACGGCACCACGTCGAGCGGCGGCACGTCGAGCCAAGGTGTCGTCTATCACCTGACCCCGACTGTCTCCGGCGCGAAGACCTTCAACCTGACGCCGCTCTATGCGTTCAACGGCGACAGCGATGGTGGCTTTCCGGAAGGAACGCTCGTGCTGTGGAACGGCAGTCTGTACGGCACATGCGAGGGCGGCGGTGGCTCAGGCTTCCACGGCACGGTGTGGGAGCTCGCTCCCCCGTCCGGCGGCAACCCGAACTGGTCGTACACCGTGCTCCGCCATCTCACTTTCGCCGACGGTGCGCAACCGACAGTTGGCCCGACACGCCTGGGCAAAAACCTCTACTTCGTCTCGCCCTATGGCGGACAGGGACCGGGCGCCGCCTACGGCACGATCGACACGCTGAAGAAGTCCGGCAACAGCTGGAGCTTCAGCCGCCGCATCGCCTTCAACCAAGGCAACGGCGCCTACCCGAACTCCCCGCTGCTCCCCGACGGCGCCGGAGGCTTCTACGGCGCCACCACAGGCGGCATCTTCGGCTACGGCTCGGTGTTTCATTTGACGCCGTGAGCCACGGCGTTGTCGCAGATGGTTCATTCGCCGGCGCGTTCTTCGGCTAGCGCCCGGCTTCAAGAACCTTGAACTGCCGCTCCGGATCGTCCTGCCGCGCCTGCACGCCGTCGCGCACGGTGTACGCACCATCTGGCGCGTACTGCAGGATATACGCTTTGCGCACCGTCCCTGCCTTCAGGTTCGGCCCCGTGCGATGCGGCGCGAGGGAGGAGAACGCGATCACATCGCCCGCCTTCGCCGGCACACACACGGCCTCCGGCACGTCTTCCAGGCACTTGAACCCGATCGGCGTCAGCCAGTGCTCCAGGGTGCCGGTCTTGTGCACGTCCGGCGCAATCCATGGACAGCCGTTCTCTTCATCCACATCGACCAGCGGAATCCACAAGGTCAGATATTGCTGCGGCTCGATGAAGGTGTAGCCGTTGTCCTGATGCCACGGGAATTCCTGCACCTTGCCGGTCTTCTTGTAGACCGATTGATCCCAATACAGCCGCACGTCGTCGCCAATCAGGTCGTGACAGATATCCTTGATCGCCGGATGCGCCGCGAAGTCGCGCAGCACCGGCGACTTCTTCACGATGTGCGTCGTGAAGGTGATCACGTCGGCCTGCGAAATCGAAACCGTGCCGCCCTTGCTGCGCAGCCAGTCCTCGCTCTTCGCCTCGAGCGGATCGATGGCCGCGATCACGTTCGCGACTTCGCCCGGGCCGAACACGCCTTCCAGCTTCACAAAGCCATGCGCATCGAACTGCGCCACCTCATCCGCCGTAAGCCGCCGCAGATCGGCCGGTGCGCGGTTCTGCCAGACGAAATCCGTGTTCAGCGGATGCTTCTTCACCGGCGTCGCCATCTCAGCTCACCTTCACCACACGCGAATGCCGCACGTCGCTCGCCGACATCGCGGCGTGGATGATGTACTCACCCGGATCGACGGCCCATGTCTTCGCCTGTCCGTCGTAGTAGGAGAACGACCGCGGCGACAGCGTGACGGTCACGGTCTTCTCTTCGCCCGGCTCCAACTCGACTTTTGCAAAGCCGCGCAGCGTCTTCACCGGGCTCGGCAATGTCGGCTTCTGCGGCTGCACATAAATCTGCACCGTCTCCTGACCCTTGCGCGTGCCGGTGTTGGCGATACGCACCTGTACCTGCAGCGCCTGCCCGCCGCGCGCCGTCTCCGGCGCCTTCAGTTCGGAATAAGCGAAGGTCGTGTAGGTCAGCCCGTGCCCGAACGCGAACAACGGCGAGATGTTCTTGCCGTCGAAGTGGCGATAGCCGACGCCGAGCCCTTCAGCATAAGGCGCTTTTGCTCCGCCGTCATAGGTGCCGAAGGCCGGATTGTCCTCGTACTTGCGCGGGAACGTCACTGGCAGACGTCCGCTCGGCGCCGACGCACCGAACAGAACACGCGCCAGCGCATTCGGCCCTTCCTCGCCCGGCAGCCACGGCAGCACCACCGCCTTCGCCTGATCGACCCACGGCATCGTCATCGGCGAGCCGCTGTTGACGCAGATCACGGTCTTCGGATTGGCGGCCAGAATGGCGGCGACCAGCGCATTCTGATTGCCCGGGAATTCCATGTCCTGACGGTCATAGCCTTCGCCTTCGGTGGTCGAGGCAGAGCCGATCACCACCACCACCGCATCGGCGCGCTTGGCCAGCGCAACCGCTTCATCGACGCCGCGCGACGGCACACGCACGCCAAGGCTCATATATTCAAGCTCGCGCACCTCGGGCCACGCGAAGGTCAGTTCGACCTGCACGCCGCGTCCCGCTTCCAGCGTCATTTTGCCGGTGCGCAGATTGTTTGGCCGCCCCGTTAGGTCTGCGGGGTCTAAGATGACCGGCGAGTTCTCATCGATCAGCAACTTGCCATCGACGGTCAGCGTGCCCGGCCCACGTCCGCGGATCGCGAATTCGTATTCGCCATCGGTCTCTGGCCAGAAATAGCCGTGCCAGCGATAGCTGCCGGTGACCGGCTTGCCTTGTGCCGATGCGCCGATGTAGCGGAAGAAGCGCCGCTCCACGCGCGTGCGCTCCGGCTCGCCGGACAGATCGCTGTTGCCGTAATGCTCTGCTTTCAGGCCCTGATCGCTGCGCATCGCGTCGGTGCTGAACATGGTGGGCAGCGCCACCGGCGGCGTCGGCTCGTTGTCCGCCCCTTGCTCGTATTCGATCCTCGTATCCGGCAGCATCGCCTGCAGGCTTTCGAGCAATGTCACGCGCCGCGACGGCTGCACGCGCGAGGAACCATCGCCCTGCATCCGGAAGCTCTCGGCATTCGGGCCGATCACGGCCAAGGTCTTGATCGCCTTCGGATCGAACGGCAGCAACTTGCCGTCGTTCTTCAGCAGCACCGTGCCTTCCTCGGCTGCACGCCGCGCGATATCTCGGTGCCGCTCGCTCAGGATCTCGCCCGGCTGGATTGGCTTACCATCTAGTGCCCCGGTGCGTAGGATAAAGCGCACCATGCGGCGCGCCGCATCGGTGACTTGCGCCTCACTGACTTCACCGGCCTTCACCGCGGCAATCAGCTTGTCGCCGAAATATCGTGCCGGTCCTGGCATCTCCAGGTCGAGGCCGGCATTGGCCGACGGCGCCGTCGAATGCACCGCGCCCCAGTCGGACACGACGACACCGTCGTAACCCCATTCGTCTTTCAGGATTTCGGTGAGCAGCTTGCGGTTCTCCGCTGCCCAGATGCCATTGATCTTGTTGTAGGAGGCCATGACCGTCCACGGGTTCGCCTCGCGCACCACGTCCTCGAACGCGGCGAGATACATCTCGCGCAAGGTCCGCTCATCCATCTCCGCGCTGACGGTGAAGCGGTTCTCTTCCTGATTGTTCGCCGCATAGTGCTTCAGCGATGTGCCGATACCTTCGGCCTGCATACCCTTCACATATTCGATGGCGACCTGCGCCGTTAGATGCGGGTCTTCAGAGTAGGTCTCAAAGTTGCGGCCCCACACCGGCGTGCGCACGATGTTGATGGTGGGCGCCAGGATCGCGACTTCGCCCAGCGCCCGTGCTTCCCGCGCGATGGCGGCGGCCACTTCGCGCGCCATCTCCGGGCTCCACGTTGCGGCCAGTGACACCGCCACCGGAAACACCGTCGCCGGCTTGCCCGCGTTGGAGCGCACGCCCGTCGGTCCATCGGTCAGCTTCAGTCCCGGCACGTCCAACCGCGGTACGCCGTGCAGCGCAAACGCCTCCGCGCCAGCCATCAACGTCACCTTCTCTTCCAGCGTCATCTGGCCGAGCAGGTCTTCGACGCGCTCCTCGAGCGGAAGGGCGGAATTGCGGAATTTGCTGGCCGCGGTGGTCGTCATGTCGCTCCCCGATGTCTCTTATGCCGGACGTTTTGCCTAACGTGACATTCGCCCCGCAAACCGGTCAAATCCCGCCCGGCAAACAGGGGCAGATCATGAAACTGGCGACATTCACAACTGGCGGCGCACCGGAATTGGGCGTTGTCGAAGGCGATTCCATCATCTCTTTGAGCAAGGCAGCACCGCGCCTCGCAACCGACATGATCGATCTCGTCAGCCGCTGGGCCGACGCGAAAGCCGATGTCGAACGGATTGTCGCGAAGGCGGCCCCCACACCGCTTGCCGGCGTGCGCCTACTCGCTCCCATTCCGCGTCCCGGGAAGATCATGGCGATCGGCCTCAACTATGCCGACCATGTGAAGGAGACGGGCCGCGAACCGCCGAAGCAGCAGATCTGGTTCGGCAAGATGCAGAGCGCGGTGAACGGTCCTTACGATCCGATCCAGCTGCCGAAATCGTCCAACATGGTCGATTGGGAAGCGGAGCTCGTCTTTGTCGTCGGCAAGCAAGGCAAGTACATCAGCAAGGCAGACGCGGCCTCGCACGTCTTCGGCTATTGCTGCGGCAACGACATCTCCGTGCGCGACTGGCAGAACATGACGCCGCAATGGATCCTCGGAAAGTCGTTCGACACCCACGCCCCATTCGGCCCATGGATCGTGACCGCCGATGAAATCCCCGATCCGCACGCGCTCGGCATCCGGTGCTTCGTCAACGGCGAGCGCCGCCAGAACTCCAACACCTCGAACCTGATCTTCAACATCTACGACCAGATCGCGTTGCTCTCACAGGCGATGACCCTCTATCCCGGCGATGTGATCTTCACCGGCACGCCGGGCGGCGTCGGCATGGCGCTGGAGCCGCCCGTTTACCTCAAGGGTGGTGACAAGGTCCGCATCGAGATCGACAAGATCGGCGCGATCGAGGCCTCCATGGTGCCGGAGGCCTGACGCGGCCAGCGGCGGGGATTAACGAATTGGCTGGGGAACCCGGGCTAGAAGTGGCACCGAAGTTGTAATCCCCCAGCCTCGATGTCTCTCTCCGGGCGCCTCTTTCGCGAATTGGGCCAGCACATCCCTGCGGGGGTGGCGCGCCTTGTCGGCCGCCCGGCCGCCGTGCTGTTCCATGGCGTCGAGCCGCAAACCGGCGATCCGCGCCTCCAGGCGAACCACCATGAAGCCGATGCATTCCGCGCGATTGCGCTGTCGTTGAAAGCCAATTTCGACGTCCTGCCGCTGTCGGCGTTACCCGATGTGCTGGCGGCGCCGGACAAACATCAGCGCGCGCTGTTCCTGATGTCCGACGACGGCTACGTGAACAACCTGACCGTGGCGGCGGGCATCCTCGAAGAACTCCATATGCCGTGGACGCTCTTCGTCAGCACGCATCACATCGACACCGCCGAGCGCAATCCGGCCTTCGTCGCGCGCCTCTTCGCGTTCTATGCCGCCGCAGGTGGTTATCGCCTGCCGCATCTGAAGGATTCCGTCGTCCTCGCCGACAATCCCGGCTTCCGCGAAATCGCAGCCGATCGCCTGCTGAATGCGATGAAGCAGCTCAACGGCCCCGATGCACGGCATGTCATTGTCGAGATGATCAAGATCCTCAAACCGGAGAAGGTGGCGGAGCTGTTCCTGCGTTTCCGCTCCGAGGAATTCCTGAACTGGGACCAGATCCGCGAGCTCAACAAACGCGGCGTCACCATCGGTGCGCATGCGCATTGGCACTGGCCGCTCAACGACAGCCAGGCCGAAAGCTACATCCAGCAGCAGGTGCGTCTCCCGAAAGTCCGCATCGAAGCAGAGGTCGGTCCGTGCACCGCCTTCGCCTATCCCTTCGGCAACATCGGTGACGTCTCGCGCACCGCATGGGAAGCGGTTCAGGACGCCGGTTACAGCCACGCGTTTACCACGCTGTCCGGCTCGCTCGAATCCGAGATGAATCCCTTTCTGCTGCCGCGCTACACGCTGGGCATGAAGGAAAACCGCACGCCATCGCTGATCTCGCTGCTCCGCGCTGGGAACAGCCGTGTCCTGGAGTGGCAAAAGACGCTCGCCGCTTAACCATTCGCCTGTCCTGCACCGGGACGCAGTTCTCTCTCACTTTGGCGCAGGCAATGGTGAATATCTCGAAACGGTGCATGCGGCCGTCCAAAAGCGGGACAGCCCAGTAAACAAATCCTTGGCCCGGTCGATGCAGGTACTCAGGCGGAAGTTAGCCCCTCCCGAGGCCCGCTGTGAGCATCCACGAAAACATTGCCGATCAAGTGGTTCGCGACGCCCCCGCAATTCCGCGCGATGCGCTCGCCGATGCGTTCAAGATCGAACATGCGGCCACTGGTGTCGGCGCGAACGTCAACATCCCGTCGGCCCTCGACGATGCGATCTATGCTTCCTTCAAGCGCGGCCTTGACCTCATGGTTGCGGTTCCGGCGCTGATCGTTCTGGCACCGCTGCTCGCGCTGGTCGCGGTGCTGGTGCGTCTCGACTCCAAAGGCCCTTCGCTCTTCCGCCAGACCCGGCTCGGCCTCAACGGCAAGCCCTTCGACATCATCAAGTTCCGCTCCATGACGGTGCAGGAAAATGGCGATGTCATCCGGCAGGCCAGCCGCAACGATGCGCGCGTGACACGGCTCGGTCGTTTCCTGCGCGCCTCGAGCATCGATGAGCTGCCGCAACTCTTCAATGTCATCGCCGGCGAGATGTCGATCATCGGCCCGCGTCCCCATGCGCGCGCCCATGACGAGATGTATAGCAAGCTGATCGACTGCTACGACCTGCGTCAGGGCATGAAGCCGGGCATCACCGGTTGGGCCCAGGTCAACGGCCTGCGCGGCGAGACGCCGACCGTCGAGACGATGCGCGCCCGCGTCGACTACGACCTCTGGTACGTCAACAACGCGAACATCGCGCTGGATATCGAAATCCTGCTGCGCACCGTCGTCGAACTGTTCCGCCGGAGGAACGCGTTCTAATGGGTATCGCCGATCGCCGCTCCTCCTATCGTATCTACCGCGAAGTCGATGTCGGCGGGATCAAGACCGCCTGTGTCTCCCGCGAGCAGATGACCCAGCTGATGGTTGGCGATTGCATTGCCGCCCGCCACCATCCGCGCGATGCCAAGTTGATCTTCGCATCGAACGGTCACGCCATCGCGATGTACGCGCAGGACGCCGAGTTCCGCCGTCAGTTCTCCGCCGCCAGCCTCGTCCATGCCGACGGCCAGCCGGTGGTGTTCGCCTCCAAGTGGCTCACGGAGTCGCCCATCCCGGAGCGCAGCGCGACGACGGACTTCATCCACGACGCTGCTGCGGCTGCTGCCGAAGCTGGCTTGAAGTTCTACCTCCTCGGTGGAACCGAAGAAGCGAACGCACGCTGCGCCGAAATCCTCAAAGAGATTTACCCAGGTCTTAAAATCGTCGGCCGCCGCAACGGCTACTTCAAGCCGCACGATGAAGAGGCAGTGATTGACGATATTAACGCTTCCGGCGCCGATGTCCTTTGGGTCGGCCTCGGTGTGCCGCTGGAATACGCATTCTGCGTACGCAACAGCCGCAAACTGAAGACCGGCTGGATCGTAACCTGTGGCGGCTGCTTCAATTTCGTCACCGGCGACTACTCCCGCGCCCCGGAATGGATGCAGTCGGCCAGTCTCGAGTGGTTTTATCGCCTCGCGCGCGAGCCGCGCCGTCTTTTCTGGCGTTATGCGATCACCAATCCGATCGCGATCTTTACGATTTTAACACGTACCCGCACCTATGGATCAGGGCAGAAGAGTCCGGTTCCGGCTAAGACTTGAGGCCCTATGTCTGACAGTGCTGCCACACTGCCTGCGCCACCGGTTCGATCGTCCGCTCTCAGCGGATCGATGGGGATCATACGGCGCTACGCACTCTCCATTTTCGGTCCGGTCAGTGTTTCCGCTG
>DATAHD010000630.1:0-1847 GCA_036263395.1 Rhizomicrobium sp.
GTGCTGTGGGACAAAGAGCGCAAGACGATCGTCAACAACGAATCGTCCGAGATCATCCGCATGTTGAACGCGGCGTTCGACGCCCACACCAATGTGCGCACCGACTTCTATCCGACGGAGCTTCGCGCCGAGGTCGACCGCCTCAACGACCTGATCTATCCGAACGTCAATAACGGCGTCTACCGCACCGGCTTCGCCACCTCGCAGGGAGCCTATGAACAGGCGTTCCGCAACCTCTTCGACACGCTCGACGAGATGGAGCAGCTTCTTTCGCAACGCCGCTATCTCGCCGGGTCGCAGATCACCGAGGCCGACTGGCGTTTCTTCTGCACGCTGATCCGCTTCGACGCCGTCTATTATTCGCACTTCAAGTGCAACTGGCGCCACATTTACGAGTACCCGAACCTGTCGAACTATCTGCGCGACCTTTACCAGGTGCCCGGCGTCGCCGAGACGGTCGACCTCGGGCAGATCAAGCACCACTATTACTGGAGCCAGCGCCAGGTGAACCCGACCGGGATCGTACCGCTCGGGCCGCAGCTCGACTTCGCGGCACCGCACGACCGCGCCCGCCTCGGCTGACCGCGCAAGAAACTAAAGATGCTCGGCACGCACGACCTGCTCATCTTCATCCTCGCGGGCTGGCTGCTCAACGTCACGCCCGGCCCGGACACCGCCTTGATCGTCGCACGGTCGACGCAGCTCGGTCTGCGCGGCGGCGTCGCCGCCGTCGCAGGCGTGGGCTGCGGCATTATGGTGCACGTCACGGCGGCCTCGCTCGGCATTTCGGCGCTGATCGCCGCGTCCGCCACCGCATTCGCGGTGGTGAAGTTCTGCGGCGCGGCCTATCTCGTCTACATCGGCGCGCGCATGATGCTGACGCGGCGCGCCAGGGAAAACCTCGAAGCCGTAGCCGCGGGCATCGCGCCGGAGATGAGCTTTGCGACCGTGCTGCGCCAGGGCTTCGTCACCAACGCGCTCAATCCGAAGGTGGCGCTGTTCTTCCTCGCCTTCCTGCCGCAATTCGTCGACCACACCGCCCCGTCCAAGGCGCTGGCGCTGTTCGTCCTCGGCGTCATCTTCAACGTGAACGGCACGATCTGGAACCTGATCGTCGCCGTCGTCACGGCGCGGGCGACCCGCATGGTGCGCGGCGCGCGCTCCTATCAGCGCTTCATCGACGGCACCATCGGCGCGATCTTCATCGCCTTCGGCATCAAGCTCGCGCTGTTCCAGCGCGGGTGAGACAAGTTTCGAGCGAAGCGGCGCCGCGATGCACGGCTTGTTCCCTCTCCCCGGCGGGGAGAGGGTTAGGGTGAGGGGGTTCCTGAATCAGTGAGTTTGTAACCCCTCACCCGGCGCACTTCGTGCGCCGACCTCTCCCTATGGGAGAGGTGAAGAGAGGAAGCGGTAACGCGTCACCCGATCGTCCGCGCCAGCACGTCGAGCCAGTTGGACGCGCCGATCTTCGTCAACAGAGGCTCGGAATATCCGTGCGCCCGCAGCGCATCGAACAGCACCGGCAGTCCGGCCGCCGACCCAATCGCCGCGGGCACGACGGCACCGTCGAAATCGGAACCGATGCCCACGTGATCCTCGCCCAGCTTCTCGATGAGATAGTCGAGCTGGCGCACCATCACATCCACCGGCGTGTCGGCCTTCATCGCGCCGTCGGGGCGAAGAAACGCCGTGGCGAAATTCAGGCCCACCATTCCGCCGCTGTCGCGGATCGCCTCGAGCTGGCGGTCGGTGAGATTGCGCGACGCCGGGCACAGCGCGTGCGCGTTCGAGTGCGTCGCGATGAGCGGCGCCGTCGACAGCCGCGCGACGTCCCAGAACCCCTTGTC
>DATAHD010000631.1:0-3128 GCA_036263395.1 Rhizomicrobium sp.
CGTGGTTAGGCGGGCGGATGCCGTGCTGGAACCGACGGTCCCTTACGACCAGGGATGACCCGGCACTCCGTCCGCCTATCCATCGACGCAGACATTGCTAACCACCGCAACCCCTGCGCCATCTTAGACAGGGATGACAAATGTTGGGTGTGGTGAGAAAGAAAGATTCTAACGCAGAGGCCGCAGAGGTTTCGCAGAGGCCGCAGGAATTCTTCTCTTCTCTTTAAGCCCGTCATGGCCGCGTCGTCCCGAAGCGCATCGTAGGGCGTACCGGCCATCCATACCCTCGATCATTCCGGTGTGCCTGGCTGTTCAATATCGAGGTTATGGATCACCGGGATGCCCTGCGCTTCGCTACGGATCACCCGGTGATGACGGGTCTAAGGGAGTTATAAACAACTGCCAGACCGCGCGTTCACCTCCACCTCGCGGGGAGGTCATTCGCGCGAAGCGCGAATGGGTGGGGGCCGCGCGCCACAGCGCGCAAAAAAAACCGGCGCGCAACGCGCGCCAACCACCACCAAACCCACGAACCACCCTCACCGCGAACAAAGAACCCCGCGCCCTCTGCGAAACCTCCGCGTCCCCCGCGTTAAAAACCTCCGCCAAACAAAACGAGCCACCGCCGTTCTCAGGACGATGGCTCGCGCGCGTAAATCAAGCGAGGCTCAACTCACCCCGAAACAAACTTGTGAAACCGGCTGGTTTTCCCGTCGGCGGTTTTCTCCTGATAGAGAAACGACAGATGCTCCGCATCGAACTTTTCGAAGAAGTCCTGCCACGAGATGTCCTTCAAACCCGCATCCGTCGATGGCGCATCGAAATCCAGCCGCAGCACGCCAGGGTCGCCTTTTTCAGCTGTCGCGGAAACGGAAGCGGGCTTGCCGCCGCGGGCCTCCGCCCACTTCTTGATGGCGTTGTGATCGCGTGTCGTCTTCGCGTCGGACATAGGTTCCTCCGATGAACGGGTCTTCACCTTAGAAAACCGGTCACGGAGGCGATCGTTCCGCCTGCGCGCGGGAACCTAAGCCTTCAGCGCATTCGCCAGCTGCTGCTTCGTCATCTTCGAACGGTTGGGAATGTCCCGCCGCTTCGCCTTCGCATAGAGCGCCGCTTTCGTCTCGCCCTTGCGCGCCCGCGCATTGGCGGCGTGCTGGCCGCGCTTCGTCGTGCGCGTCGCATTCTTGCCGCCCATGGCGCGGGAACTCTCGCGCGCACCGTCGGCACCGACGTGCCGCTTGCCTTCCTTCTCCTGCTGCCCGGTCTTGCCGCGCGCTTCCTTGCGCTTCGTCTTCGCGAAGTGTGCGGCATTCTTCTTCGCGCTCTCGTAATTCGAAGCGCCCGCTTCCTCGAGCGCGATGGCAATCGCCTGCTTGCGGCTCTTCACCTTGCCGGCCTTGCCGCCCGGTCCGCTCTTCAACTCGCCATGTTCGTATTCGTGCATCACGCGGCCGATGGTCTTGCGCTGGCGCGGCGTCGTCTTGGGCATGTGAACCTCCTGCCTTTCGCACCCAACGCGCGCACCGCACCCGACGTTCCGCCACAAGCGTTGCGAACCGCCGCCCACCCCGCTATATATACATTGTATATATAGCCGCGGAGCCGCCATGACCGTCGTCAAATTCACCCGTATGGAAGACGGCGACGCCATCGACTTCACGCTCGCCGCCGATCTGTTCGACGCCTCGCGCTGCGTCACTGGCCATGTCGATGCGGTGTTCGACCAGCTCAAAACCCTGCTCGGCGATCCCATCGGCTATCAGGTCGACCGCTTCGAGCATTCGCTGCAGTCCGCCTCGCGCGCCCTGCGCGATGGCCGTGACGAGCCCTATGTCGTCGCTGCGCTGCTGCACGACATCGGCGACACGCTGGCGCCGCACAATCACGGAGATATCGCCGCCGGCATCCTCAAGCCTTATGTCGGCGAGGACGTCCACTTCATCATCAAGAACCACGCGCTGTTTCAGGGCTACTACTACTGGCACCTCGACGGCCGCGATCGTAACCGCAACGCCCGCGAACGCTTCCGCGGCCATCCGCATTTCGAAGCCACCGCAGAGTTCTGCGAGAAATACGATCAGTGCTCGTTCGACCCGAACTACCCGACGCTCAAGCTCGCCGACTTCGACCCCATCGTCCGCCGCGTCTTCGCCAAGCCCGCCGACTGGGCGTGCTGACGATCACGCCACCGCGCGTCGCCTGAGCCTCGGCCAGACCAGGTTGATCGCCAGCCCGCTCATCACCAGTGCCGCGGCTTCGATCTTCCACGGCTGCAGCGGCTCGCCCAGCGCCAGCGCGGCTGTACCCATGCCGAATACCGGCACCAGCAGCGCGAACGGTGAGACCGTTGCCGCGGGATGCCGCGCCATCAGCCAAGCCCACACGCCATACCCGAACAACGTGTTGCCGAACGACTGATACGCGACCGCCGCCCATGTCGCCGCGTCGGCATTCTCGAACCCCGTCACGATCGCGGGCCAGCCGTCGAATGCCAGCGACAGCAGCATCAGCGGCGGCACCGCGAACACGCTCGACCAGATGACATAAGCCAGCATGTTCACGCCGCTGCTCGCCCGCGCCACGATATTGCCGCTCGCCCAACTGAACGCCGCCAGCAACGTCAGCCCAAGGCCCAGCACCGTCACATCGCCGCCGCGCCGCATCACGATGATCGCGAGCCCGCCGGCCGCCAGAACAAGCGCCGCCCATTGATACGCCGCCACCCGCTCCTTCGTCGCCAGCATGGCAAGGCCGATGGTGAAGAACACCTGCGTCTGGATCACCAGCGAGGCGAGCCCCGGCGAGATGTCGTGCTCCATCGCGATGTAGAGCACGCCGAACTGTCCCGCGCCGATCAGGACGCCATAGGCCGCCAGATGCGTCCACGGAACCTGCGGGCGTTTCACGAACAGCACCGCCGGAAAGAAGGCGAGGGCGAAACGCAACGCCGCAAAGAACAGCGGCGGCAGATGCGCCAGCGCGAATTTGATGATGACGAAGTTCGATCCCCACACCGCCATCACCGCAACGGCCATAAGGACATGCGACGCGGGCAGGGCAGCCGTCTTGTTGCTCATGCTGTCTTGCTACTCATGCAGCCTATCTAACCTGCGCGCCGCCGATTGCCA
>DATAHD010000632.1:0-9666 GCA_036263395.1 Rhizomicrobium sp.
CCGCCCTCGCGCCTCGCGCTCGATCCCACCGACGAAGTGATCCTCGACACCGGCACACGCACCCACCGCCTGCGCCTCACCGAAGTGAACGACGCCGCCGAACGCACAGTGCATGCCGAAGCAACCGATCCCTCGATCTACGAACCGCTCACCGGCCCATCGCGCACGCCGTCGAACGCCACCGCCCCGTCGCAACCCGGCCGCGCGCTCATCGCATTCCTCGATCTCCCGCTGCTCACGGGCCGTGAAACCCCATGGTCGCCGCACGTCGCCGCCTTCGCGAGCCCATGGCCCGGCGCCGAACTCATCTATCGCAGCGCCGCCGACGCGAACTACACCCTCGACACCACACTCACGGCCCCCGCCACGATGGGCATCACGACAACCGACTTCGCCGCTGGCCCGCTGTGGCGCTGGGACAACGCCAACGCCTTCACGCTGCGCATGTTCAACGGCACCCTGACCTCACTCGACGATCTTAGCGTCCTCGCCGGCGCCAACGCGCTCGCGATCGAAAACGAAGACGGCGATTGGGAGATCATGCAATTCGCCAACGCCGAACTGACAGCGCCCAACGAATGGCGTCTGACACGCCTCCTTCGCGGCCAAGCCGGCACCGAATCCGCAATGCGCTCACCGGTCAACGCCGGCGCCCGCGTGGTCGTGCTCGACGGAGCCTTGGAGCAACTCCACCTCACGGAAGCCGAACGCACTCTTCCTTTCAACGTCCGCTACGGCCCAACCGACCGCGCGTTGTCCGATCCCGCTTTCCAATCCGCAGCACTCCAATTCCAAGGCATAGCCCTCCGCCCCTACGCGCCAACACACTTGCGCAGCAGTTGGAGCGGCGGAGACCTCATCCTCACCTGGACCCGCCGAGACCGCTCCCCCGCCAGCGACAGCTGGGACCAATCCGAAATCCCGCTGAGCGAAACGGATGAAAGCTACGACGTGGAAATCCTCAACGGCACCGATGTGATCCGCACCTTCGCATCGATCACCGCACCCACCGTCACCTACACATCAACAATGATCGCCGAAGACTTCCCAAGCGGCGTGCCAACCCCGCTCACCTTCCGCGTCTACCAACTCTCAACCCCTTTTGGCCGCGGCGGGCCCGCGTCCATCACTTAACTCTCCTCTCCAACCACAAACAAAATTGTCATCCCCGGCGAGCGAAAGCGCGCGTCAGCGCGCTGTAGCGAGGGAAGGGGACCCAAGCTGATCCGCTTTGACGGTGCCCGACGTTCAGCAAGAACGCGTTCAACACCGTCCGCGCGGATGCGCTTGGGTCCCCTTCCCTCGCTGCGCTTCGCTCCGCTCGCCGGGGATGACAGCGGTGTTTGTGTTTGGCAGCAAACGAAAGCCCCAAACAGATGACAACAACCCCCCGCTTCCAAACCCCGCTCCTCGCCGCCGCGCAGGCACAGAAACACATCACGCACAACGAAGCGCTCGAGCAGCTCGATGCCCTCGTCTGCGCCCGCTTCCTCGATCGCGATCTCTCCGCCCCACCATCGTCGCCCACCGACGGCGACGTCTACCTCATCAAACCCACCGCCGCCGGTGCGTGGGCGACGCACGACAACCAGATCGCGCAAGCGCTCGACGGCGCATGGCGCTTCTACGCACCGTTCACCGGCCTCATCGCTTATGTCGCCGACGAACAGAAACTCATCGCCTACACCGGCAGCGCGTGGGTCGATTACGCCAGCCTGCTCGCGTTGCAGAACGTCCCGCTGCTCGGCGTCAACGCGACGGCCGACAGCATCAACAAACTCACCGTCGCCAGTGCCGCGATTCTCCTCGACAACATCGGCGCCGGTGTCCAGACGAAACTCAACAAACACGCCGCCGCCGACACCGCGTCGCTCCTCTATCAGACGAACTATTCCGGCCGCGCCGAACTCGGCCTCACCGGCGACGACGATCTGCACATAAAAGTCTCCGCCGACGGCACGACCTGGTTCGAAGCCTTCAAAGCCGCGCGCGCGACAGGCCTCATCACCCTCGTCGGCGATCCGACATCCGCCAGCCACGCGGCGACGAAGCAATACACAGACCGCGCCGTCGCCCGTCACGCCGACATCGCCGGTTCGCTCACCGTCACCAGCACATACTTCGGCGAAACGCTGCGTATCGATGCCACCAGTGGCGCCGCCACGATCACGCTGCCCGCCAGCGCCACCAGCGACGACTGGATCACGATCCGCAAAAGCGATAGCTCATCCAATCGCGTCACGGTGAAAAACAACGCCGGCACCGATCTCGCTTGGCTGTCGTCGCAATACGATCAGGCCGCGTTCGCATGGTGGGGCGGTGCGTGGGTCGTGCTCGCGCGCAGCGTCGCCCCGCTCACCGAACTGTTCACCGCGTCCGGCACATGGACGAAACCACCGCTCGCGACATCCGTCGATGTCATCGCGATCGGCGGCGGCGCCGGTGGCGGCTCGGGCCGCAGAGGCGCGGCCTCTACCGCACGCACCGGCGGTGCAGGCGGCGCCGGCGCACCGTGCAATCGCCGAACCTTCGCCGCGTCCACACTCGCCGCAACCGCAACCGTCACCATCGGCGCAGGCGGTGCCGGTGGCGCGGCGATCACGAGCAACGACACCGACGGCAACACCGGCACCGCCGGCGGCGCAACAAGCTTCGGCACCTATCTGAAAGCATCCGGCGCGCCCGCCGGTGCTGGTGGCTCAACCGCGGCGGCCAGCGGCGGCGGCGCCACACAAGCAACCTTCGGCAACGGCCAGGCCGGCACCAACAGCCAAAGCAGCGCCAACGCCATCAACACACCGACGGCCAGCGCCGGTGCCGGCGGTGGCGCCGCCGGCGGCCAACTCACCACCGCGAATGCCGCCGTCGCAGGCGGCACTGGCGGTGACGGCTCCATTGGCAGCACGACGCTCGCCAGCGGCGGCGCACTCGGCGCGAACACCGGCGCCAGCGGCGGCGCCGGCACATCCGTCACCGACGTCACGACACAGATCGGTGGCGGTGGCGGTGGCGGCGGTGGCGCAAACACATCAGGTGCCGCGGGTGCTGGCGGTGACGGCGGCACGCCCGGCGGCGGCGGCGGTGGTGGCGGCGCAGCGCTCAACGGCAACGCGTCCGGTGCAGGTGGCGCCGGTGCGCGCGGCGAACTGCGCATCACAACGACGTTCTGAAAATCAACAAGGAGAAAACACACATGCAAAAACTCGACGGCTACAAGACCTACATCGTCGCGGCGGCAACGATCCTCTTCACCGGCATTCAATTGTGGGCCGGTCAGATCGATACGCAGACGGCGATCTTCGCGATGCTCGGCGCGCTCGGCCTCGGCGGTCTGCGCCATGGCATGACACAGGCGCGCTAAGCGATGCCGGCGACCAACGATCCCGTCATCTCGCGCTGGGCGTACATCCATGAAGCAGTCGACGCCCTCGGGCTGCTCTATCCGAGTGGCAGCGCCCAGCTGCGCTTGATCATCGAGATCCTGCGCAAGACGTTGAACCTCGAAGATCGTCCGGTTCGCCATTCCGACCGCGCCAAGCTCCACCGCCTCTTCAACGCGGCGGTGGACGCAGCGGAAGCGCCGCAATTTGCATCGTGCCCCGGCCCCTGCAATGGTCCGGCCTCAGCAATCGCCGGGACATCCGCCATGAAAGTCAGTGAAGCCCTCGCCACGCGCAAAACGGTCCGCGCCTTCAAATCCGATCCGGTGCCGACCAAAACGCTGGTCGAGATCATTGAGAAGGCGGCGCGTGCTCCCTCCGGCGGCAACCTGCAACCGTGGAAGACCTACGTGCTCAACGGCGCCGCACGCGACGAACTCGTGCGCCGCACTGCGGAAGAGCGCGCCAAGAATCCGCGTGGCGAGATGCCGGAGTATCACATCTATCCGCCGGAGCTGACCGAGCCGTTCTCCACCCGCCGCTTCCGCGTCGGCGAAATGATGTACGCGACTATGAACATCCCGCGCGAAGACAAGAAGGCGCGCCTCGCCTTCTTCTCCGGCAATTGGAATTTCTTCGGCGCCCCCGCCGGTTTCATCTTCACCGTCGATCGCCAGATGCAGCAGGGCCAGTGGTCCGATGTCGGCATGTTCCTGCAATCGATCATGCTGCTCGCCCGCGAGTATGGTTTGGACACCTGCCCGCAAGAAGCCTGGGCCGTCTGGCATCGCGTCATCCGCGAGTATCTCTCCATCCCGCAAAACGAAATGATCTTCTGCGGCATGGCCATCGGCTACGCCGACAACGAGCATCCGGTGAACAGCCTGGTGAGCGAACGCGCCCCGTTGGATGAATACGTGACGGTGAAGGAAGACGCGTAGTCTTCACTCAAACACACATAACGCTTGTCATCCCGGCCGAGCGCGGAGCGTAGCGAAGCGAGAGCCGGGACCCATTCATCCGTGTGGACGGTCTCAACCGTCAGCACCAACTTGCCGGCCCAATGGGTCCCGGCTCTCCGTTACGCTTCGCTCCACTGCGGCCGGGATGACAAGCTATTTTGTTGTGAGAGAAGCTACTCCGGCACCGTCCGCTGCATCTCGCGGTACCACGCCAGTTGTTCGCTCGTCGCGAGCAGCTTGCCGTCGCGGCTCCAATAGCTCGAGCGTTCGTCCGACGCGCCGTTGCCTCCGACGCGCCCCTCGCATTCCACCAGGATGAAATCGTTGCCGACCGCGGCGAGGTCCGCCGGCGTCGCGTGCAGATAGGCGGTGAGCGATAACGTCGTCGTCCACACGTCGCGCCCCAGTGCATACATCGCACGCGGCGGCGAATGGTCCGTCACCATGCCGAGCAGCGCCTTGTCGAACACGCCCTGCCGCGGCCGCACCCAGCACAGCGAGCGCGAATCCTCCATCGCCACCGGCGGAAAACCCATCACCGGCCGCCGCTCGAACGCCGACGAGCCATAGTGCTGCGGGTTCGCCTCCATCATCTCGGTCACCGGCAGACTCTCCGGCGGCGGCGCATCCGGAATGCGCGCAAACGCAAACGGCGCCGTGCGGGGCCGCCGCGCCATCGTGACGATGCCGTGCACCCCCACCTGCTCCGATCCAGCCTTCATCACCTCGACTTCCCACACCCCAACCGAGCCGCCCTGCCGCAGTTTGCGCGTCCGAATGTCGAGATCACCGGCGGGCAATGCCGACGCGTACGTCAAAGTGAGCGACAACGCCTCGCCAACCGCTTCAGGCTCGGCTTCCAGCACGCGCACGAACAACCCGATCGCATATCCACCCCAAAGCCCGCCGCCCGGATTGCTCCACTGCTCACCCGCAAAGGTGCGCCAGCGTCCGGGCGAAACAGCCGTCAGCGGCATTGTCGACGTCGTGACCATGAAGAACTTTCGAGAAAGAGCGAACACCGATGATGGCACACCGCCGCGTGCGCCCGGAAGGCGACAACACCGCTCAGACCCTAGTGTCCCCCCTCAACCCACGGCACACCGGCTGCGCGGAACGCTTCCGCCAGCGCCGCCTCCAGCTCGACGGACTCCCACTGCCGCATCGGGTTGAGATGCTGAACCAGGTTGGGAAGCAGGCGGACACCGAAACGCCGCGCGGGCCCGCTCGCCTTGTAGCCCATCTTGTGTTGATCGAAGCGAAGATCGGGATCGCGCGATGTCTGTCCGACATACGCGCCCCACGCCTCCACTCTTTGCGGGTTGTGCAGCAGGATCACATAGACGGAATGCCTGGCGCCCCGCGCGCCGTGCGTGGTGGCGCGAAGTCCAAGCGCGGCACGTCGCGCTTTGTTCAGCCACACAGGTTCGAACGGCGATCGCACCATGATGGAAGATTAAGCGCACGGGCATGGTGGGCGCCACAGCCGGCGAGCGCTGCCAACTCTCACCGGCCGTCATGGCTTCGTGAGGTCACAGCGCCGCGCGGATCGCCGGTGCGGCTGCGCTTGTCGGTCAGATAATCGCGCAGCAGCACAAACCGATACCCCGCCGCTTGCAATCCCGCGATCAACCGCGGCATCGCTTCCGCCGAATGCCAACCGCGCCCGTTGATGTGCTGAATGAGAATGTCGCGCGGCCGCACCGCTTCCAAAGTCTCACGCACAATGCGGTCGGCGGTTTCATGCGGATCGGGATCGCCCGCTTCCCAGCGATAGTGCACCACGCGAAAGCCAAGGCCTTCCGCAATCGCCGTCGTGCGCGCATCGGTGCGGATCGCCGGAAAGCGGAAGAAGGCGGTGCCGCGACCGGTCACGCGCAACACTTCCGCATCCGCCTTCAAGATCTCGTCGCGCACGTCGTCGTCGGGCAGCCGTGTCATCCGGTTGGGATGGTCCCAGCTGTGGTTCTCCAACTCGACAAACGGCAGCCTGGAGAGCGCCTTCACCGCCGCCTCGTTGTCCTGCACGAACCGGCCCGACAGAAACACCGTGAACGGAATCCGCCGCGCCACGAGAAAGTCTGCGATGCCAGTGTCCAGCTTCATCGCCCGATGCTGCTCGCACGCATCGAACGTCAGCGCCACAACCCGCTCGTTCGTGGGCAGCCGCGTGATCACATCGCCCCGCGCCGCCACGGACAACGCCACCACGAGGCCCGCCGCCAGAATTGCCGCTCTCATGCTCGCCCCGAAATCGCCCGCAAACAATCGCGTCCCGCGCGAATGGCCCAGTGGTAGCGCGGATCGCCGGTTGAATCCCGCCCGCCATCACCACATGCTGCAAAGGGCAGGGCGTTTCGGGGAGGGGACATCATGCGCAGGATATTGCTGGTCGCGTTCGTGACCGTGCTGGCGCTCGCGGCATGGACCGGTTTGTGGGCCACCGGCGTCATTGCCGGTTGGAGCCACACCCCCATCGCGCCGCGCGGCGATACCGCCGCTTTCGCCAAAGCTGCCGCAGCGAAAATCGATGCCGAGCACAAAGGCGTCGCCTCCTTCGCGCTGATCGAAAAGGGCAAGGTCGTCGCCACGCACTTCGCCTCGACCGGCACGCCGGTCAACGACGACACGCTCTATCAGGTCGCCTCGCTCAGCAAATGGGTCACGTCGTGGGGCGTGATGCATCTGGTGGAGCAGGGCAAAGTCGATCTCGACAAACCGGTCGATACCTATCTCAAGCGCTGGCACTTGCCGAATAGCGGCTTCGACAATCGCAAGGTCACGGTCCGCCGCCTGCTCAGCCACACCGCCGGTCTCGTCGATGGCCTCGGCTATGCCGGTTTCAAACCGGGCGAGAAGGTGCAGACGGTTGTGGAGTCGCTCACCCACACCGCCGATGCATCGCCCGGCCGCGACGGCTACGTTCGCGTCGGCATGGAGCCGGGCAGCCAATGGAAATACTCCGGCGGCGGTTACACCATTCTTCAGCTGATGATCGAGGACGTCAGCGGCGAACCCTTCAACGACTACATGCGCGAAACCGTGCTGACGCCGCTCGGCATGGCGCGCTCGACTTATGTGCTGCCGGAAGGCGGCGGCATGAACATCGCCGGCTTCTACGATCCCGAAGGCAAGCCCGCGATCCACTACCGCTTCGCCGCGCTCGCCGCCGCATCGCTTTACACCTCGACGCACGACATGGCGCGCTTCATCGCCGCCAACTCAAAGGGCGCAAACGGCGAGCCTGCGGGCCGCGGCGTCCTCAAGCCATCAACGCTCGCCGAAATGCGCAAGCCGCTCGCCTATCAATACGGCGCCGCGATCTGGGGCATGGGCAACATCCTGTTCGCGGAGAACAACACCGGCGACTGGATCGTCGGCCACGACGGCGACAATGAACCGGCGATCAACACCACCGCCCGTGTCGATCCCTCCAGCGGCGACGGCATCGTGGTGCTCGAAAGCGGCAACGACCTCCTCGCCAGCGACATCGGCGGCGAATGGACCTTCTGGCGCACCGGCAACATCGACCTGATCACCGCCGTGGTCGACTTCAACCGCTTCTTCCCACTCCTCGCCGGCGGCTGGATCGCGATCACCCTAGCAGGCCTGATCTTCGGCTGGCGCACCTGGCGGCGACGCGCCTAACCTCTCCCGCTTGCGGGAGAGGTTAGGCGTTGCAAGCAACGGCAGGTGAGGGGGAGTCTGCCTGCCATCAATGCCGCGGCGTGCGCCCCCGGATCTTGTCGAAGCCTTTTTTGATTTCGGCAAAGCGCGCGTCGATCGCCGGTTCGAACTCGTTGTCGGTAAAGATGTATGGCCAGTCATTCTCGATGCCCTCGCGCACCAGTTCGCCGACATAAAGCGGATCGATACCGCCGCTGATGCGCGTCTGCATCATCTTCGTCAGCTCGGCGATCGGTCCTTCGGTCGGCATCGCACGCTGTGCTTCCGCAAACCGCTCCGGCTTATTGCGCTGCGACGAAAAGATGTTGGTGCGTATGAAACCGGGGCAGAGTACGGAAGTGCCGATATTGCGCGGCCCCAGCACGGGACGCAGGCCCTCCATGATCGATACTACGCCATACTTCGTCGCGTTGTAGGCGTTCGCACCGCCGACCAGACCTGCAATTGAAGCGGTCGAAACGATATGCCCTTCGCCGTTCTTCTCGATCAGCGGCCCGAAAATCTCGATGCCCCACACCACCGACATCAGGTTGACGCCCAACGTCCAGTTCCAGCTCTTGTCGGTCCACCCGCCATAGCCGCCACCACCGCCGACACCGGCATTGTTCACCAGGATATGCACCTTGCCATAGCGAGCGATGGTCGCGTCCGCCGCCGCCTGCAACTCGTTCTTCAGCGAAACGTCCGCCTTCACGCTGTCGACATCGGCATTGGTCTTCTTCAGCCCTTCGACGGCGTTCGCCAGCGCCGCTTCTTCGATATCGCACAGCATCACCTTCACCCCGGCCTGCGCCAGCGCCGTCGCGATACCCAAACCGATGCCCGACGCCGCGCCCGTAACGAACGCAACTTTCCCGGCCAGATCTTTCATGACGTTTCCCTCTGCCTCTTCTTTGCGAGGGATAGTGCACATTCGCCCAGACATGAGAAACCCCGCACCGGTTGTCCGGCGCGGGGCTCTCGCTTGAGAACGCTTTGGCCTACGGGGAGGGGCTTGCCGCGGCCTGACGCTTCAAGTCCGGATGGTGACGCCCTCAGGAGGGGGCTGGAGCGAGGGCGCCACCAATTCGGATCGGCTTAGAAGCGGAAGTAGATGCCGCCCCACGCGCCGCTGTACGGATCGACGCCAACGAACACGATCTTGCCGTACGGATCGTAGGCGCGGACGCCATAGTGACCGCGGTACCAGTACGGCGCGCCGATGTAGCGATAGCGGTGCGCACGAACGACCGAGTAGACGCGATCGTGGTTGATCATCTGACGGTAGGCGCGGCGTTCGACTTTGCGGTCGAAGCGCTTGTTGTCCTTGTACCCGTCATAGTCATGGCGTTCGCGCCAGCTGTTGTCCGGGCGGCCGTCATGGTCGCGGTCTGCGGCCGATGCAACGCCGGTACCGGCAACAAGTGCGGTGACCGTGGCCGCCGCCATAAGAAGGTTCTTGATTTTCATCTTCGTCTCCTGTGTTCCCTTCGTCGGGGTTACAACGCCGAACATGGCGATTGGAGCCATGAACAACTGTGACGTAGATTGCGCCCTCGACCCTGAACCGGCTCTGGACGGGGTGTTCATTCGGGGTTCATTTCGCGAGGGCTAGAAAACGCCATGCGTAACGGCGTGAAATCCCTGATTTTTGCTGT
>DATAHD010000633.1:0-13644 GCA_036263395.1 Rhizomicrobium sp.
CCGGCGGCTTCGGTCAGGATGTCGTAGCCCGAAGCCTCGAGGTCCGCGCGGCGGACTTCGTTCCAGCGAGAATGCGCAACGTGCACGGTTTCCGGAAGCGCCTGCACCAGCGGGTGGCCGGAGAGGATGGTGTGGTCGAACAGACCGCAGCGCTTTTCCGCCAAGCGGTGACGTTCGATGCCGTCGTAATGCAGAACGGCGGCATGAGCGGCGAGGCAGGAGAACATGGTCGACGGACCAGCGCGCTCGATCCAGTCGAATAGGCCGGACAACGCCGGCCAGTAGGGTTCGTTGCGCAGGTCTGGCTGTTTCGGTTCGGTGCCTGTGACGATCAGGGCATCGAGGTCTTCGCTCATCAGATCTTCGGCCAAGCGATAGCCGCGTAGCGCAAGGTGGGCATTGCCGAGCTCACCGCGCGGAACGCCCTGCACCGAATAGAAGCTGAGCTGGATCGTGACGTCCGGTGCCGCTGCTTCCAGCATGTTGATGAATTGACGCTCGGTGCGCGCGAGCGCGGCATCCGGCATGTTGTTGACCAGGCCGACGCGCAGGGTGCGACCGCGCGCGGACGCCAGCGGCGTGGAGGAAGCAGTCGGGTCGAGCAGCACCGGCATCGGCTTAAGCCCAACCGGCCGCGGTGCGAACGGCTTCGTCGCCCGGCTGATTGTTGTTCGCAGGCACCTCGGCATCCGGAAGCATCGCGGCTTCCAGCGCCTGCGCTAGGTCGGCGATGATGTCGTCCATATGCTCGATGCCGATGGAGAGACGGATCATTTCCGGCTTCACGCCGACCTGCTCCAGCTGTTCCGACGTGAGCTGGCGGTGCGTGGTGGAGGCCGGGTGCGTGGCGAGCGACTTGGCATCGCCGATGTTCACCAGACGCTTGAAGAGCTTCAGCGCGTCGTAGAACTTCTTGCCTGCCTCGAAGCCGCCCTTAATGCCGAAGGTCAGAAACGAACCGCCCTGCCCCTTCAAATACTTCTTGGCGAGCAGATGGTGCGGATTCTTGACGTTGCCGAGATACTGGCACCACTCGACCGCCGGGTGGTTCTGCAGGAAGGCCGCGACCGCGACGGTGTTCTTGAGGTGACGTTCCATGCGCAGCGGCAGCGTTTCCGCGCCCTGCAGCAGCATAAACGCGCTGAGCGGCGGGAGGATCGCACCCGTGTTGCGCATGCAGACCGTGCGGCAGCGCGCGATATAGGCGCTGTCGCCATACTGCTCCGTGTAGACGACGTCGTGATAGGCGTCTTCCGGCTGGGTCAGCATCGGAAATTTGTCGGCGTGAAGCTTCCAAGGGAAGCGGCCGCTGTCGACGATCGCGCCGCCCATGGTGGTGCCGTGGCCGCCGATGAACTTGGTCAGCGAGTGGACGACAATGTCTGCGCCGTGGTTGATCGGCTTGAGCAGGATCGGGCTGGCGATCGTGTTGTCGACGATCAGCGGCACGCCGTGGCGATGCGCGACTTCGGCCAGCGCCTCGATATCGGCGACATTGCCGGCCGGGTTGCCGATGCTTTCGCAATAGACAGCGCGAGTGTTGAAATCGATCAGGGCTTCGACATCGGCCGGGCTGTCGCTGGCGGCAAAGCGGACGTCCACGCCCTGCTTCTTGAACACGCTGTTGAACAGCGTGTAGGTCGCGCCATAGATCTGGGGCAGCGTAACGATGTTGGTGCCCATCTCGGTGATGTTGGCGATGGCATAGTGGATCGCGGCCATGCCCGAGCCGACGCAAAGGGCCTCGCGGCCACGTTCGAGGGCGGCGACGCGCTGCTCCAGCACGGCCACCGTCGGGTTACCGAGACGTGAATAGATGTTCCCGGGTGCTTCCAGATTGAAGAGCGCCGCACCGTGGTCCGCGCTATCGAATTCATAAGCAACGGTCTGGTAAATCGGAACCGCCACAGACTTGGTCACAGGGTCGGTCGTGTATCCGGCGTGGATAGAAAGGGTTTCGTCGCGCATGTTTCGTTGTCGCCGCCGAGGTTGGGGCTTCCCGGAGGCGAACTACTCCTTTGTGGTTGCGTCCCATGCCGGGACTGGCAAAGGGCGCGTGTTGCGAACTGGGACAGCGAACGCTCCGGCCACCACCTGCGTACCAAACAGGGACGAACGGACATGAACGGCGCCGAGAGCCTGCTCCGAACACTGGTCGAAGGCGGCGTCGACGCTTGCTTCATGAATCCCGGAACCTCCGAGATTCACTTCGTGAATGCGCTGGATCGCGTTCCGCAGATGCGCAGCGTGCCGTGCCTGTTCGAGGGCGTCGCGGCCGGTGCGGCCGACGGCTACGCTCGAATGACCGGTAAAGCTGCCTGCACGCTGTTTCACTTGGGACCTGGGCTTTCGAATGCCCTGGCCAACTTGCACAACGCGTACCGCGCTCAGGTGCCGATGGTTAACATCGTGGGCGAGCACGCGACCTATCATCTTAAGAACGACGCGCCGCTGGCCGCGGACATCGGCATGCTCGCGCGCCAGTACTCGCACTGGCTGCGCACGTCGCAAAACTCGGCCAGCGTGGGACAGGACTGTGCCGAAGCGATAGCGGCTGCAAACACCAAGCCGGGCGGGATTGCGACGCTGATCCTTCCGACGGATACGGCGTGGGGTGACGACGGACGCGTGGTGGCGGTGCCGGATGTGCCGCGGGCGCCGATGCCGCGCGATGCGGAGATCGAGACGGCGGCGCGGTTGCTGACGAATGGCGAACGGACGGCGATCCTGCTGGGGCATCACCTGATCGAGGGCGCGGCGTTGGTAACGGCGGGGCGCATCGCGGCGAAGACCGGGGCGAAGCTGCTGTCGCCGTTCGGGTTCACGCGCATCCAGCGCGGTGCGGGCCTGCCGATTGTCGAGCGCGTGCCGTATGTGATCGAGGCCGCGCTGGAGATGCTGAAAGAGTTTCGCCAGGTCATTCTGGTGGGTGCGCCGGCGCCGGTGGCGTTCTTTGCTTATCCGGAAAAGCCGGAGGCGCTGACCGCGCAGGGCGCGGTGCTGCACCGGCTGACGCAGGCGCATGAAGATGGCGCGAGCGCGCTGGACACGCTGGCGGATGCGGTTGGGGCGACGGCATCTTCGCCGGTGGTGCAAAAGGCGGAGCGGCCGGATGTTGCAACGGGCGCGATCACGCTGGCTGGGCTGGCGGCCGTTGTCGGCGCGCTGTTGCCGGAGAACGCGATTGTCGTGGATGAGTCCCTGACCTCCGGGCGCGGGATGATGGCGGCGACCAAAGGCGCGGCGCCACATGACTGGCTGGTGAATACCGGCGGTTCGATCGGCATTGGTTTGCCGATGGCGGCGGGGGCAGCGGTGGCGTGCCCCGATCGACCGGTCGTGTGTCTGCAAGCGGACGGCAGCGGGATGTATACGTTGCAGGCGCTGTGGACGATGGCGCGGATGGGCTTGAACGTCACGACGGTCGTGTTCGCGAACCGCGCTTATGCGATCCTGAAAGGCGAGTTGGCGGCACTGGGCAATCCGGGGCCGCGGTCACTGGATATGCTCGACATCGGGAGGCCGACACTCGATTGGGTGGGGCTGGCGCAGAGCATGGGCGTGACCGGGCAGCGCGCGACGACACTGGATGAATTTTCCGATGCACTGCGGCGCGGGCTTGCGAGCCGCGAGCCGAATGTGATCGAAGTGGTGCTCTAGGAGATTTGCAATGGTCGGTTGGAACGGCTGGTCGAAAACCTGGACCTTCTACGAAGGCGAGTGGCACGACGGCAATGTCGCGATCATGGGGCCGCGCAGTCACGGTTCGTGGTTGGCTTCGACGGTGTTCGATGGGGCGCGCGCATTCGAAGGCGTGACGCCGGATATCGAACGCCACATGCAGCGCGTCAATGCGTCGGCGGAAGCGATGGGCCTGCAGCCCGTCGTCGGTCACGGCCAATGGATGGAGCTGGTCGAGGCCGGGCTGAAGAAGTTCGACCCGAAAGCGGAGCTTTACATCAAGCCGATGTATTGGGCGGAGAAGACCGGCTACGCGACCGTGATGCCCGACCCGGATTCAACGTCATGGTGCTTCTGCCTCTACGAGCTGCCGATGCCTGGTGCCGATGCGGGGCAGTCGATCACGTTGTCGCCGTTTCGCCGGCCGACGCAGGAGACGATGCCGGTCGATGCGAAGGCGGCGTGTCTCTACCCCAACAACGCGCGCGCGGTGCGCGATGCGAAGGCGCGCGGGTTCGACAATGCGCTGCTGTGTGACATGCTTGGCAATGTTGCAGAGCTGGCGAACTCGAACGTGTTCATGGTCAAGGACGGTGTGGTGCTGACGCCGGCGGCGAACGGCACGTTCCTGAACGGCATCACGCGCCAGCGAGTGATTGCGCTTTTGCGCGCGGATGGGATCGAGGTGCAGGAGACGCGGCTGACGTATCGCGATTTCCAGCAGGCAGATGAGATTTTCTCGGCCGGCAATTACGGCAAGGTCTCACCGATTGCGAAGATCGACGATCGCGCGCTGCCGCTCGGCAAGCTCTATCGCAGGACGCGCGAGCTGTATTGGGACTTCGCGCACAGCAAGACGAACGTGCGCTAGGCGCCAGTTGGCGCCGGGATTACGTCGACGCCGACTTCGACGAGGTGATCGCCGCCGCCGGTGACGATGCCGTTGAGCGGGGAAACATCGCTGAAATCGCGGCCCCAGGCGGCGGTGACGTGACCATCTTCCGGCAGAATGTTGTTGGTCGGATCGAGATCGACCCAACCGAACGGCGGCGCCCATACCGAGAACCACGCGTGGCTGGCATCGGCGCCGAGCAGACGTGGCTGACCGGGCGGCGGCATCGTCAGCAGATAGCCGCTGACATAGCGGGATGTCAGACCCGCGGAACGCATGCAGGCGATACCTACATGTGCGAGATCCTGACAAACGCCGGAGCGGATTTCGAACACGCGATCGACCGGCGTGGTGGCATCGGTCACCGTCGTGTCATAGCGAAAGTCTTTGTGGATGCGCGCCATGAGATCGATGGCGACCTCAAGTATCGGACGGCCGGGCGTGAAACTCTTTTCGGCATAGGCCGTCACGTTGGCGCCGAAGATCGTCATCGGCGCATCGAACATGTACTGCACAGCGTCGCGCCATGCCGGATCGGTGTTCGTCTCCAGCCCAGCGCGCGCGGCTTCCCACGGCATGCTCGCCGCCGGTTTACGCTCCGCATGCTTGAGCACCGTGACTGTGCTTTCGGATAACACCTCGAGATGGGTGTGCGGGCGATCGACGGCAAACCACTCGACAGCGTTGCCGAAATAGTCGCTGCGGCGATGGCGGCGCGCCGGGTGCGGTGTCAGTTCGAGCGCGCTGTGCGTTACCTTCTGGTTGGGCGTGTCGCGCGGAACAAGATGCGCGAGATGGCAGGAGTAGGAAACATCCTGCAGGTAGCGATAGGTCGTGCGATGGCGGACGCTGTACTGGGTCATGTCGCCTCCCTGCGCGCGGCGCCTGTGCGGCTGTGCACGGCGTGCTGGAAGTAAGCATCGGTGATCGCGTCGGTGATGCGCGACATCGCGTGATCGATAGTGTCGACGTAGGTCGCAAGATCGAGGCGCTGGTCGGCATCGTTGGCGTGTGCGAGCAGCAACGCGTCCGCGTGCGATGCGGCGCGGCGGATATCGGCGGCGAGATTGAACGGGCCTTCGCGGCGCTGACCGGCGGTGATGCGAGGGAGTTCTTCGAGATTGCGCTCAATGGCGGCAAGCTGGAACGCAACACCGCGCGGATTGCTGTCGTCCAGCAGCAGCAGGTCGATCAGCGGTGCGATCTGGAACATGTTGAGGTAGCGCGAGCGATAGGTCATCGCACTGTCGGCGATTTCGAGTGCCACGCGCATGCGCGAGATTTCCAGCGGATCGGCGCTGATCGCGGTCTGGCGGACGATCCACGCGAGCTGTGAGCCGCGCTCGATACGGCGACCGAGATCGACGAACAGCCAGTTGGGGCCGCGCGTCATATCTTCGGCACTGAGACCGGAGAATGCCGCGGAGCTGCGGATCAGCGAGTCCAGATAATGCGAGGCCTCGGCAGGATCGAACAGCTGCTCCGCCTTCTTGGCATCGCTGCGTTCGGTGAATTTCTGGATCGTGCGCCACGTATCGAGCGAGAGGCGGTCTCGCGCCGACCATGCCGTCTGGCGCACACGGGAGAGCAGACGCTGCAGACCGTCGAGCGAACGCTGGTCGTAGAGCAAGCCGCGCAGCTCATGCAGCTGGCGGTTGTCATCGCCGGATGCTACCGCGGTTGGCCGCAGATAGTGCTGCAGAAAGCGCTCGCGTAGATCGGCGACTGCCTGCGGCTCGTCGTTGATGCGCAGCACCAAAGCACGAAGGATGCGCACCAGCGTTTCGGCACGCTCCGAATAGCGGCCGAGCCAGAAGAGGTTGTCCATCGCGCGGCTGGGCGGTGCTTCGCCGACACGGCGGATTTCGACGGTGCGGCCTGTCTGCTTGAGCAGAGTGAAGGTGTCGGCGGGACCGCGGCCGACCACCCACGCATCCTTGCTGGACGCGCCGGATTGCATCGAGAGCGAACGGGTCTGGGTGTCGGGCGATGTGCGAACAAGTCCGCCGGGCATTACGGCATAACCGTGCGGTGTCCAAGCTGCGAAGACGCGGAGCGAGACCGGCTGCGTGCTGAAACGCTCGCCGTTGAAGGTCGGCGCAAGACCTAGCGGGACGACGTCCTGCGTCACGACGGTCGCGCCGCGACGCGCAAGACGGGTACGCAGCGCGGCGATCTCTGCCGACGTGAGTTCGCTGCCGACACGCGCCGACGATTGCCGCGAGAACAGCGGCCGGGAGTCGAAGGCATCGCGGACGATGACGCGGTCGAGGCGGGCTAGCGCTTCGGTGCGGCCCCACTCCGTGCCGCACCAGACGGTGGGAGTGTCGGGAATCTTCAGTTCTTCGCCGAGCACGTGCTTCGCGAGCGCCGGCAGATAGGCATCCATCGCCGGCGATTCCATCACACCGCCGCCAAGCGCATTGGCCAGGACCACCGCGCCAGAGCGAACCGCATCGACGAGGCCCGGAATGCCGAGCGCGGAGTCGCTGCGCAGTTCGAGGGGATCGCAGAAGTCGGAGTCGATGCGGCGGAAGATGACCGCGACGCGTTCAAGTCCGACAAGCGAGCGGAGGAACACCTGATCGTCACGCACGACGAGGTCGTCGCCTTCCACTAGGGTGAGGCCGAGGTAGTGCGCGAGGTAGGCGTGCTCGAAATAGGTTTCGTTGTGCGGCCCGGGCGTGAGCAGCACGGCGCGGCCGCGGCGGCTGTGCGCCAGCGAGAGAACGCATTCGCGCCATGTATTGAAGAACGAGGCAAGACGCTGAATCTGCATGTCGCCGAAGAGATCGGGGAAGGTCTGGCCGACGACGATGCGGTTTTCGAGGGCGTAGCCGATGCCGCTGGGCGCGTCGCAGCGGGACGACAGCACTTTCCACGAGCCATCGGCCATGCGTGCGATGTCGGCGGAATATAGGTGCACGTGCACGCCATGCGGCGGCGTCACGCCGACAAGCGGACGCAGAAACTGCGGATGGCCGAGCACGACATGCGGCGGCAGATGACCATCGGCGATCAGCTTTTGCGAACCGTAGAGATCCTTCAGCACCGTGTTCGCGAGACGCGCACGCTGGATGATGCCGCTTTCGATGACGCGCCAGTCTTCGGGGCCGATGACGAACGGCACGATGTCGAGTTGCCAGGGACGCGCCTGCCCCTCCGCCTCGTCGTACACATTATACGTAACGCCGTTGTCGCGGATGATGTCCTGTGCGGCGGCGCGGCGGCGGGTGAACTCCTGCGGGGCGAGCGCCGACAAGCCTTCGGCCAAATGCTTCCAATGCGGGCGGATGGCGCCGGCGTTGTCGCGCAGTTCATCGTAGCGCGGCTCTGTCTTCGCGCGCTGCGGTGTGGCTTTGGTATCCGGCGTCGACATCCCCCTGCTCGCCGTTAGCGCTGCCGCCGCAGATCGAGCGTGTGCGGGAAGTCGGGATGTGGGTTCGACGGCGGCGGTTCGAAGATGCCCGGCGTGAAGCCGAACGGTTCGAAGCGCGCCAGACGGCGGCCTTCCGCTTCATAGGCGTTGACGGGGAACGTCACGTAATTCCGGCCTCCGGGGTGGGCGACATGATACGTGCATCCTCCCAGCGATCGCTTGCTCCAGCTATCCCACACTTCGCATACCAGCGGTGCGTGCGCGGGAATCGTCGGGTGCAGGGTACTCGCAGGCTGCCACGCGCGGTAGCGGACACCGCCGACGAATTCGGCCAGCGAGATCGGTTTCAGCGGGACGATGCGGCCGTTGACGAGGATTTCGTGGCGGCCGGCGATTAGGCCTGACGCCTTGATTTCGAGGCGTTCGACGGAGCTGTCGACGAAGCGGACGGTGCCGCCGATGGCGCCCTCCTCCCCCATGACGTTCCACGGTTCGAGCGCCTGTCGCAGCTCGAGTGTGACGCCGCCGTATTGGACTTTGCCGTATTGCGGGAAGCGAAAGGCCCAGTGCGGTCGGAACCACCCCAGATCGAACGGGAAGCCGGCGGCGTTAAGATCGGCGACGACGTCTTTCATATCCTCCCACACGAAGTGCGGGAGCATAAAGGTGTCGTGCAGAGCGGTGCCCCAGCGCACCACCTTCGCCGGATAGGGCGTCTTCCAGAACCACGCGACAAGGGCACGGAGCAGAAGCGATTGCGCGAGGCTCATCTCCGGATGCGGCGGCATCTCGAAGCCGCGGAATTCGACAAGGCCGAGGCGGCCGGTGGGGCCGTCAGGCGAGTAGAGCTTGTCGATACAGATCTCGGTGCGGTGCGTGTTGCCCGACACATCGATCAGGAGATTGCGGAAGATGCGGTCCACCAGCCATGGCGGGATGGAAGGACGATCGCGCTCCGGCACT
Organism: Rhizomicrobium sp.; assembly: GCA_036263395.1. Taxonomy (GTDB): domain Bacteria; phylum Pseudomonadota; class Alphaproteobacteria; order Micropepsales; family Micropepsaceae; genus Rhizomicrobium. The sequence goes on from DATAHD010000633.1 coordinate 8,916, forward strand.
TCGTTGAAGGCGATCTCCAACTCATAGAGCGAGTCGAGACGCGCTTCGTCGATGCGCGGCGCCTGGCTTGTCGGGCCGATGAAGAGACCGGAGAAGAGATACGACAGCGCCGGATGGTTCTGCCAATAGGCGACGAGGCTTTTCAGCAGATCGGGGCGGCGCAGGAACGGGCTGTCCGCCGGCGTCGCGGCACCAAGCACGATGTGGTTGCCACCGCCGGTGCCGGTGTGGCGGCCGTCGAGCATGAACTTCTCAGTGCCGAGACGCGTTTGACGGGCTTCTTCGTAAAGCGCTTCGGTGATCGCGACCTGCTCTGCCCATGATTTCGCAGGATGGATGTTCACCTCGATCACGCCGGGATCGGGCGTGACCTTGATGACGTTGATGCGCGGATCGTAAGGCGGGCTGTAACCTTCGATATGGATCGATGCGTTGATCTCTGCCGCCGCGTCTTCGATGGCCGCAAGAAGATCGAGATAGTCGGCTGCGGTTTCAGTCGGCGGCATGAACACACAAAGGCGTCCATCGCGCGGTTCGGCGGTCAGCGCGGTGCGCACGGCGGCACCTTCTATCGGCGCTTCCTGCTCGAGACGTTCCCGGCGCGCCTCCCATGCGGGATCGCGGATCGCACCCGCGAGATAAGGCTGGCGATACGAGTCACGCTCCGGCAGCGGCGGGAGTTTCTCGAATGGATCGGGCGGCGGAACATAAGGACGCGCAGTCGGTTCGAGCCATGGCAGCGCATTGAGCGGCAGGCGGAAGCCCAGGGGTGAATCGCCCGGTGCCAACTGCAAACGGCCGGCGCGTGTGACCCAACGCTCCGAACGCCAGCGGCGGCGATCCGGCGCGTTCCAACGCTGCACTGGGAGGACATAACCCGTCGCCTTGGTGAGACCACGCTCGAACACGCGTGCGAGACGCGAGCGCGTTTCGGGATCTTCCAGTTTGGAGTCGTAAGGATCGACGTTGGCGGGCAGCTTCTGCTCGGCGCGAAGATAGTGCCACGCATCTTCGAATGCCGGCATCGCATGATCGGGATGGACATCGAGACGGCGGGCAATGCCTGAGATCAGATTGCGCGCATCGACTTCGGTCGGCTTGTAGTCGGCACGCTCGCGCGCGATGCGATCGGGATCGCGCCACAGCGGTGCGCCATCGCCACGCCAGTAGAGTGCGAAGGCCCAGCGCGGCAGACTTTCACCCGGATACCACTTGCCTTGTCCGTAATGCAGGAAGCCGCCGGGTGCGAAACGCTCGCGCAGACGACGGATAAGCGTGTCGGCCAGCGCGCGCTTGTTCGGACCGACAGCGGCGGTGGTCCACTCGGCGCCGTCCATATCGTCGATCGAGACGAAGGTCGGCTCGCCACCCATGGTCAGGCGGACTTCGCCGGTCTCAAGCTGTGTGTCGATGCTGTGCCCGAGCGCGTTCATAGAACGCCACTGCTCATCGGTGTATGGCTTGGTGACACGCGGCGGTTCGACGACGCGGGTGACCCACATCTCGAAATCGAACGAGACTTCGCACTCGTCGAGGGCGCCGCTGATGGGCGCGGCATGCGTCGGGTTGGCGGCGCAGGCGAGTGGGATGTGGCCTTCGCCGGCGAAGAGGCCGGACGTCGGATCGAGACCGACCCAACCGGCGCCCGGCAGGTAGACTTCGCACCATGCATGCAGATCGGTGAAATCGGCTTCCGCGCCGGATGGGCCGTCTAGCGATTTCTGATCAGCCTTGAGCTGGATCAGGTAGCCGGAGGCGAAGCGCGCGGCAAGACCGAGATGGCGGAGCAACTGCACGAGAAGCCATGCGGAGTCGCGGCAGGAGCCGGACAGATTTGTCAGCGTTTCATCCGGCGTCTGGATGCCGGGCTCCATGCGGATCAGATACGAGATGTCGTGCTGCAGCCGCGCATTGAGATCGAAGAGGAAGCCGGTGGTCGGCTTTTCGATGCGAGATATAGCTGCGAGATAGGCGTCGAACGCCGGGCCGACCTTCGCCTTCTGGAAATAGGGCTTGAGGTCCTCGAGCACTTCCGGGGCATATTCGAAGGGGAAGACTTCCGCCTCCGGCTCCAAGAAGAAGTCGAAGGGATTGATGACGTTGAGCTCGGCGACCAGATCGACGGTGACCGTCAGGTGGTCAGTCTTCTCCGGCACGACGACGCGGGCCATCCAGTTCGACTGGGGGTCCTGCTGCCAGTTCAGGAAGTGGAGTTCGGGGCTGACCGTGAGGCCGTAGGACAGAATTGGGGTCCGGCAATGTGGGGCCGGGCGGAGGCGGACCAACTGCGGACCGAGGTTTATCAGCCTGTCGTAGCGGTAACGCGTGCTGTGGTGGAGTGCGACCTGAATACCCATTTGGACGACTATGCCGCAATTGCGAAGAGTTTGTGAGCCCTTTCGCGGGCGCGGAATGTCCCATTGGAACCCGCGCCGGTGGTGGGCGTTCCTTGGGTCTCACCATCACCGGACACATATATAAATGAAGGTCTTCAGCTGTCAGGCCTGCGGCCAGCTTGTCTATTTCGAGAATATCCGCTGTGAGCGGTGTGGCCATGTGCTCGGGTATTTGCCGGACCGGGAGACCGTTTCAGCGCTGGAGCCGATGGACGGCGATGCATGGAAGGCGCTGGCGGCGCGCGGGCGGCGGTACCGGTTCTGCCGGAATCAGGCGGACGGGGTATGCAACTGGCTGGTGCCCGCGAGCAGCAAAGAGGAATTCTGCGCTGCGTGCCGCCACAACCGGACGATTCCCGACCTGACTGTGCCGGAGAACCTGTCGCTTTGGCAGCGACTGGAATGGGCGAAGCATCGGCTGTTCTACAGCCTGGTGCGGCTGCGCTTGCCGCTAGCGAACCGGGTGGATGATCCGGCGCACGGGCTGACATTCGACTTTCTGGCCGAGCCGCCGCAGTCGCACGGGCAACAGGTTATGATCGGGCACGACAGCGGGTTGATCACGCTGGCGGTGCGCGAGGCGGACGATGCGGAGCGCGAACGGGTGCGTAGTGCGATGGGCGAGCCTTATCGCACCCTGCTCGGCCATTTCCGGCACGAGGTCGGGCATTATTTCTGGGATGTGCTGGTGCGCGACCACAATCGCGTGGATTCGTTTCGCGCGGTGTTCGGCGACGAGTCGCAAGACTATGGCGCGGCGCTGCAGAACCACTACACGAACGGTTCGCCGCCGGACTGGCAGAACAACTTCGTCAGCACCTATGCGAGCGCGCATCCGTGGGAGGACTTTGCGGAGACGTGGGCGCACTACCTGCACATCGTCGATACGCTGGAGACGGCGGGTGCATTCGGCGTGCGCGTGAACACCAAACGCGGCTTTCGCACCGAGTTTGCGGCGAAGATCGATTTCGATCCCTATGCCGCGCGTAGCATTGAGCAGTTGACCAACGCCTGGCTGCCGCTGGCGTTCGCGGTGAACAGTTTGAACCGCAGCATGGGGCAGCCGGACCTCTATCCGTTCATCCTGTCACCTGTGGCGATCCAGAAGCTCGGCTATATCCACGATCTGGTGCACAGGCCCGCTTAGGCGGCGGATGACGCTGCAGCCGGTGGGAATGCAGAGGCGCGGCTAACCATGGCGGGGAGCTGTGCAAGGCCTAGCTTTTCGGCAAGCCATGGCGCGAGCGCGCTGAGCTTGGCGAGATCGTAGCTCGTGCGATAGCCCGAACGTTCGAGCATGTAGACGAGATCTTCGGTTGCGATGTTGCCGGTCGCGGCGGGCGCAAAGGGGCAACCGCCGATACCGCCCGCGCTGGCGTCGAGGCGCGTGACACCGCTTTCGACCGCGGCATACGCATTGGCGAGACCGGTGTTGCGCGTGTTGTGGAAGTGGAAGCGCAGCGGGATGTGCGGCAGCTCCACTTTCAGGCGCGTCGCGAGATGCTTCACCTGCGCGGGGACGCCGACGCCGATGGTATCAGCGAGCGCGATTTCGAGCGGATTTTCCTTCGCGATCTCGACGGCCATCCAGACAACGTGATCGGGATCGATCTCGCCCTCGAACGGGCAGCCGAAAGCGGTGGCAATGGTGGTCTGCGCGCGGCAGCCGCCTTCGCGCGCCATGCGGAGAACCGACTTCGCCATTTCGACCGATTGGCGGCTGGTCTGTTTCTGATTGCGGATGCCGAAGGTGTCGGACGCGACGGCGACAACACCAGCCTCACCGATGCCGCTGGCGATGGCGCGTTCGACACCGCGTTCGTTGAGCACGAGGCCTATGAAGGATTTGCGTTCCGCCTCGGTCAGACCGGCGATGACGCCCTCCGCGTCGGCCATCTGGGGCACGCGGGCCGGATTGACGAAGCTGGCAACTTCCATCCTCTGCGCGCCGGCGGCGATGAGCTTGCGGATGAACGTGAGTTTGTCGGCGGTCGAGAGGATCGCGTCCTGGTTTTGCAGGCCGTCGCGCGGGCCGACTTCGATAACGTCGATCAGGGACATGCGCCGATTCCTATGATGCCGCGGCTGTCGAGATCGGCGAGCTTATCACGGTCGAGCTTCAGAAGCTCGGTCAGGATGCTAGCGGTGTCAGCACCGACGCGCGGGGGCGCGGTGAAGCTGTCTTCGTAGGTCTCCGACATCTTGATCGGATTGCCGGGCTCTTCGACGAAACCGCCGTTGGGCAGCGGCACCTGCACCTTCATGTTGCGCGCGATCGCCTGCGGATCGGCGAAGGCGTGCTCGAGTTCGTTGACCGGTGCCGCTGGGATGCG
>DATAHD010000634.1:0-3436 GCA_036263395.1 Rhizomicrobium sp.
AGCAGATCCGCTACCTCACCGAGCGCGGTATCCCGGTGATGGGCCATATCGGCCTGACGCCGCAGATGACCCAGATCTACGGCGGCTTCAAAACGCAGGGCCGCACCACGGCCGAGTGGCCGCAGATCGAGGCCGACGCCAGGGCGGTGGCCGAGGCCGGTGCATTCGCCGTTGTCCTTGAGGGCATGGCCGAGCCGCTGGCTGCCAAGATCACCAAGGATGTCGCAATCCCGACGGTCGGCATCGGCGCCTCTGCCCAGTGTGACGGTCAAATCCTCGTGCTCGAGGACATGCTGGGCCTGAACCCGAACCCGCCAAAATTCGTGCGCGAATACGCCCATATGGGGCCGGGAATCGAGGAAGCGGTGAAGAACTATGCTGAAGACGTCCGCAGCCGCGCCTTCCCCGGGGTGGAGAACGTCTACCAGATGAAAAAGGCAGGCTAGACGGCCGTAAACCACGCCGTCACATTAGCCAGTTGAAAGTTGCCTCGGGCGGTTCCAGAGGCTAATTATCCCGCGCGCTCAAGGCCTTGCCCGGACAACGGGCGCCAAAGCCGCCTTCGAAAGGATTCCCCTTGTCCGACATCTTCCGCGAAATCGAGGAAGACGTTCGCCGCGAACGCATCGAGAAGCTGTGGAAGCAGTATGGCGACTACATCATCGGCGGCGTGGCCGTCGTGGTGCTGGTGATCGCCGGCTGGCAGTTCTGGAAGTATTACCACGGCCGCGAAGTCGCCCGCGCATCGGACGCCTACACGGCCGCCGCAAGCAAAGCGGCGAGCGGCAATCCGCAGGATGCGGCGCTCGATTTCGCCAAGCTCGCGAAGGATGCGCCGAGCGGCTATTCGATGCTCGCCAAGCTGCAGCAGGCCAACGCGCTGCTCGGCACCGGCAATGTCGGCGATGCGGTCGCAATCTATCAGCAGGTCGAGAAAGACGGCAGCCCGAGCCTGATGGCGGTGGCGCGTCTCCGTCACGCCTGGGCGGTTGTCGATCTGGCACCGAAGTCCGAGGTCGAAGGCATTCTCGCGCCGCTGACCGTCACGGCCAGCGACTGGAAATACTCGGCGCGCGAAGTGCTCGCCTATGCCGACTATCACGCCGGCGACAACAAGAAGGCCGCCGCGGCGTTCAAGGGACTGGCTGACGACAAGCTGGCACCCGAGAACATCCGCAATCGCGCTCTCGCGATGGAAACCTATATCTCCGCCGGTGCCGGACATGACGTCGGCATCGTGCCGCCTGCCGCCCCGGTTTCGCCGACGGTCGCCGGCGTTCCGACACCTGGCGGCGCGCCCGCTGCTCCCGCACCCACAAACGGTACGCCCGCACCATGAAGCTTCGCGCCATTCTTACGGCAGCCGTGATCGCGACTGCCGCGATTTCGCTTACGGGCTGTAACGTCCTCGACACGGTCGGAGGCTGGTTCGCCAGCGACAACAAGAAATCGAAGCTTCGCGGCGAACGCATTTCGGTGATGGCGCTCGACGAGTCGATGCAGGTCGATGCCTCGTTGAAGGACACGCCGGTCGTTCTGCCGCCGCCGTACGCCAACGACGCGTGGCCGCAGCCGGGTGGCTACGCCTCCAACGCGATGTATCACCTGCAGGCGAGCGGACCGCTGAACGTGCTGTGGGAACAGGACGCCGGCAAAGGCTCCGATACCTCTTCGCAGCTGACGGCAGCGCCGGTGGTGGCTGACGGCCGCGTCTTCGTTCTGGACTCCGCCGCGCATGTCTTTGCGTTTGATGCCAAGAGCGGCAAGCCGCTGTGGGGCAAGACCCTGGCGCCGAAAGGCGGCAGCGCGTCGTTCATCAACACCGCGACGTTCGGCATGTTCGGTACCGATACGCGCATCGACCCGACAAAAGGGTTTGGCGGTGGCGTTGCCTATGACGACGGCAAAATCTTCGCGACCACAGGCTTCGGCAACGTGGTGGCGATGGATGCGTCCAACGGCAAGGAGTTGTGGAAGACCGAACTGGGCGTTCCAATCGTCAATGCTCCGACCGCAAATGGCGGCCGCGTGTTCGTGTCCTCATCTGACAACCACTTCGTAGCGCTCGCCGAAACCGACGGACGGCAGCTGTGGGACCACACCGGCATTACCGTCACGGCCGGCATCCTGAACAGCACCAGCGCCGCCGTGGCCGGTGACTTTGTCGTTGTGCCCTACTCCTCCGGCGAACTCTTCGCCCTGCGCAGCCAGAACGGCCGCCTGTCGTGGTCCGACACGCTGACGCGCAGCGGCACGATCACGGCGCTCTCCGAACTCGACGACATCGCGGGACGTCCCGTGATCGACCGCGATCTGGTGTTCGCGATCAGCCATTCGGGCGTGATGGCGGCGGTTCGTCTTTCGACCGGTGACAGGGCGTGGTCGCGCGATATCACGAGCGTGCAGACGCCATGGGTGGCGGGCGACTTCATCTATGTGCTGACCACCGATGCGCAGGTGCTGTGCCTGACGCGCGGCGAAGGCAAAGTGAAGTGGATGCACCAGTTGCAGCGCTGGGTCGACGATGACAGCAAGGGCGATCCTATCGTGTGGGCCGGGCCGGTGCTGGTTTCCGACCGACTGATCCTGGTGTCGTCGCACGGAACGGCCGTTTCCGTATCGCCCTACACCGGCGAACTGCTCGGCCGGGTCGATATTCCGGGCGGCGTGTTCATCGCACCCGTGGTGGCGAACGGCACGATGTATCTCTACACCAACCGCGCCAATTTGGTTGCCTTGCGCTGAGCAAGGCGCAATACCGTGTCATGCTGTTCACCCTTGCCATTGTCGGCCGGCCCAATGTGGGCAAGTCCACCCTGTTCAACAGGCTGGCGGGCAAACGGCTGGCCATTGTGCATGACACGCCGGGGGTCACACGCGATCGCCGCGTAGCCGACGCCAGGGCCGCAGATTTCGCTTTCCAGATCGTCGACACCGCTGGCTTCGAGACCGGCGCGCCGGAGACGCTCGCCGCGCGGATGACGGAACAGACGCGTGTCGCGATCGGCGATGCGGATGTCTGCCTGTTCGTGATCGATGCGCGCGAAGGCGTGACTGGCGGCGATGAGATCATCGCGGAGACACTGCGCCGGTCGGGTAAGCCCGTGATCCTCGCGACGAACAAGAACGAGGGGCGCAGCGGCGAAGCGGGGACACTGGACTCGTATCGGTTGGGCTTCGGCGAGCCGATTGCGATTTCGGCGGAGCATGCGCTCGGTATCGATGCGTTGATCGAAGCGCTGCGGCCTTTTGCAGGCGACGAAACTGAAGCCGTCTACGATGACGAAGATGCCGAGGACGTTGAGGCAAATGCCGAGGACGAGGTTGCCGAAGGTGAAGACGGTGACGTCGAAGGCGAGGACGAAGACCTCACCAAACGGCCGCTGCGCCTTGCGATTGTCGGGCGACCGAATGTCGGCAAGTCGAGCCTGTTCAA
>DATAHD010000635.1:0-4191 GCA_036263395.1 Rhizomicrobium sp.
AAGATCCTGCCACCGGTGCTGCAGGCGACGATCATTGAGGAGTCGGTGCAGCCGAAGACGGAAATCGTGCCGCCGAAGCCGCAGATGGAACAGCCGACCGATCCGACCGCGGTCGCGCCGCCGGATATCGTGATCGACACGAATGAAGCGCCGCCGATCCAAACGACGGTTCAGCCGCCGGCTCAGTCCGCGCCGCCGGTCTCGGCTGCTGCGGCCGGTATCAACAACACGCACACCACGCCGCCCTATCCGGATAGCGCGCGCCGTGCCGGTGTGTCGGGTACCGTTCGTCTGCACATCTACATCACCGCGTCGGGTACGGTGAGCAACGCGACGGTCGTGACGTCGAGCGGCAATACGGATCTCGACTCGAACGCGGTGTCGTGGGTGATCTCGCACTGGAAGTATAAGCCGGCGATGGCGTCGGGTACGCCGGTGGCGAGTGAGTCGGATGCCAACGTGGTCTACGACCTGAAGCACGCGCGTTAATTGAAGCGCACAAAACGAATCCCGCCCGGCGGCGATGCCGGGCGGGATTTTCTTTTGCAGTCTTTTGCAGCGCTTACGACGTGAAGTCGCTGGTGCTGATGCTGCTGTTGTGCAGCGAGCCGTCGATGCGGACGACGAGATCGTGACCGGCGCTGTAGCCGGCGACGCCGTCGCCATCGACCACGAGGAAGTTGGCGTTCGCCAGGGTGCCCGACGCGACGTGGAAGATCACCGCGTGATGGGCGCCGAGTTCGTGCGCGCCGCCGACACCGAGGTTGTGCGTCAGATCGGCGTCGAGCGTGGCCATGTCGGCCTTGGCCTTCGTTACGGTACCGTCGATGCCCGTAACAGTCGCGAACTCGATGCGGTCGAGCGCGAAGTCGAAGCCATGGATCGTGTTGTAGTGCGCACCCGACACCACGTCGTTGCGGAACGAGAACAGGTCGGCGAGCGCGCAGCCGGTCAGATCGGCATCGCCCATCTTGCTCGCATAGATGTTGAAGTGGCCGTTCTTCTCGGCGCTGCCGTCGAAGATCAGGTGATCGCTGAGATAGGCGTCGATCGTCATCGTGGCGCCGGCCGCGACATTGCCGTCGTTCATGGTCAGCTTGTAGCTGCCGTGGCTGAGCGACAGGTCCTGGATGTTCTTGAGTGTGTCGGCCTTGAACACCACGCCCGCGGAATAATCGCCGCCGATGGCAACCTGGTTCGCGGTGCCGGCGCCGCCGTCGACTTTATCGTTGCCGTTGAGGGCCATGGCGCCGTTGAAGGCGAACAGGTCATTGCCGCCGCCGCCCTTGAACACGTCGTCGCCGCCGTAAGCGGAGAACGAGTCGTTCTGCGCACCGCCGGTGACGGTGTCGTTCTCATCGCCGAAATAGCCGTAGATGTGCCCGTCGGTTTCCAGATGCGCATCGAACACCAGCGTGTCGCCGGCATTGAGGAAGGCATCGGCCTCGATATACGCACCGGCGGCGACATTGCCGTCTTTCAGCGTGAGCGCGTAGTCGTGGCCCGCCGTGAAGCTGATGTGCTCGATGTTCTGCAGCGTCGCGCCGTCGAGCACGAGATTGTAATCGCCGTCGAGCGTCACGGTGTCGTTGTCGGCGCCGCCGTCCAGCTTGTCCGATGCGGTCAGCTGCGCGCCCATGGCGAAGGTATCGTTGCCCGCGCCGCCGGTGGCGGTGTCGTTGCCGCCCTGTATCAGGTTGAAGTAGTCGGCGCCGCTGGTGCCGGTGAACTTGTTGTTGCCTTTGGTGCCTTTGAAATCGTCGTCGATCTCGAAGCCCTTGCCGATCAGCGTTTCGCTCTGGTTCAGAAGAAGGTGGGTGCGCATGTGACGTCTCCTCGTCGTCGGTGTTTCGAACGGCGCGGACCATATGCAGCGCATCGCGTGCAACCGAGGCGCAGTGGCGTTCATCGCCATGCAAGATGGGGCAAGGCGTTGCATCGCGATGCATGCACCGCGTTGCACGCCCACCCGATTTCGGCGTTTTAAAGGTTTCGCCTGTCAACAAAACGCCGCAAGCGCAGCCCAATTCAGCCCCGTTTGGCGCGCCCCATTTTCTCGCCGGTAGGGAGCCGGTGAAAAGAGAGGGAAACCATGCAAACACAAGCACTCGACATACGGGGAAGCCGGGCGATCCCCGCCAATCCAGCCAAGCGCATCCTCAGTCTCAGCGCCGCCGGCCTGCTGCACGCCGTCATCTTCTATGGGCTGTTTCAGGCCTTCATCGTGCCGCAAATCAGCAAGCCGCCGAAGATTTTCGATGTCGTCCCGGTGAATCCGGAACCGCCGCCGACACCCACCATCAATGTCGAGAAGCCGGTGCTGATCGATCCGCAGGTGATCACGACGACGGAGCCGGACGTGAAGGTTCAGGCGGACACCAACCAGGGGGTGGCACCGGTTCTGACCGACAAGCCGGTGAAGACCGCAATGATCTCGCCCAAGATCGCAGCGACCGATGCTCTGTCCATCACCGCGACACACACCATCCCGCCCTATCCGGCGATGGCGATCCGGCTGGGCCAGCAGGGCACCGTGACGCTGCGCATCGCGGTGGCGGAGGACGGCTCGGTGCGGGACGCGACGGTCGAACAGTCCAGCGGTTCCGACACGCTGGACGCCGCGGCGATCGACTGGGTGAAGGCCAAGTGGCGCTACAAGGCCGCCACCCGCGACGGCGAAGCGGTCACCAGCACGGTGCTGGCGGCGGTCCGCTTCGACCTGAAGAAGGCCCGTTAACGTCTGGAGGGGAGGCCGGCCGCCCGGCCGGCCTCCTGCTCCTCGCGTCGTCCAATCAGCGACGTTGAGGCCAAATACCTGTGCAATCGCGCCGTGCGCGCCTTGTTTGACCGGGAAAACGCCGCTTTTCCGCAGCCAGAGCGGAGCGACCGGCGCCGGATCGCCGCGCCCCAATCGCGCGCTTGCCGCCCCCGCGCCCTGCCGCTATAGAGACCGCCCCGAACGGTAAGGGCGCGTAGCTCAGCGGGAGAGCACTACCTTGACATGGTAGGGGTCACAGGTTCGATCCCTGTCGCGCCCACCATCCTTACCATCGACGCGAAGCAAGCGCTTTGCTCTCCTATCACCCCAGCGCCTGTTCGAGGTCGGCGATAAGGTCGTCGGCGTCTTCGATGCCGCAGGATAGGCGCACCAGTGAGTCCGAGATGCCGATGATCGCGCGATGGTCTTCCGGGATCGAGGCGTGGGTCATGATGGCTGGGTGTTCGATCAGGCTTTCGACGCCGCCGAGGCTTTCGGCAAGCGTGAAGAGCTGGGTGCGTTCGAGGAAGCGTTTGGTGCCGGAGAGGTCGCGGGCGAGCTCCACCGTGATGATGCCGCCGAACGCCGCCATCTGGGACTTCGCGAGCGCATGCTGTGGGTGGCTTTCGAGGCCCGGATAGATCACGCGCTTGACGGCTTTGTGCGCCTCCAGCCAGCGCGCGATCTTCAGCGCGTTGGTGCAGTGCCGCTCCATGCGCAGCGCGAGGGTCTTGAGGCCGCGCAGCGCGAGGAAGGAATCGAACGGGCCGCTGATCGCACCGACGGCGTTCTGCAGAAACTTCATGCGCTCGGCCAGCGCGGGATTGTCGCCCACCACGGCAACGCCGCCGACCATGTCGCTGTGGCCGTTGAGATACTTCGTGGTCGAATGCACGACGATGTCGATGCCATGCTCCAGCGGGCGCTGGACATACGGGCTGGCGAACGTGTTGTCGGCGACGGTGAGGATGCCGTGTTGTTTCGCGAGCTTCGCCACCGCGGCGAGATCGACGAGGCGGAGCAGCGGATTGGTTGGCGTTTCGACCCAGATCATCTTCGTCTTCGGCGTGATCGCGGCCTCGACCTTCGCGAGGTCGGAGAGATCGGTGAAAGTGAAGGTCAGGCCGGCGCTGATCCGCTTCACCTTGTCGAACAGGCGGAACGAGCCGCCATAGAGATCGTCCATCGCGACGACGTGATCGCCGGGGCTGAGCAACTCCATGATGGTGGAGATGCCGGCGAGCCCCGACGCGAAGGCGTAGCCCTGCGTGCCGCTTTCGAGATCGGCGACACAGCGTTCGAACGCCATGCGCGTCGGGTTCTGGCTGCGCGAATATTCGTAGCCTTTGTGTACGCCCGGACTTTCCTGCGCGTAGGTGCTGGTCGCGTAGATCGGCACCATCACCGCGCCGGTGGTCGGATCCGGCGATTGG
>DATAHD010000636.1:0-4366 GCA_036263395.1 Rhizomicrobium sp.
GCACGCGGTTCGTCGATCTCGACCTCGCGCAAGGTGAACCCCTGCCCCGGGCCTTCGGTAACGGCGGCTTCGATCTTCATGGTTCAGACCAGCGTGTAGCGGATGGGAAGCTTCTTCGGCCCGTTGACGAACGATGCCTGCGAGAGCTTGGCGTCGCCGGCGATCTCCACCGACTTCAGCCGTGGCAGCAGCTCTTCCCACAGCACCTTCATCTCCATCTTCGCAAGATGCTGGCCGAGGCAGAGATGCGCGCCGTAACCGAAGGCGAGATGCTTGTTAGGCGACCGGTCCACCTTGAACTTGAACGGATCCTCGAACACCTCTTCGTCGCGATTGCCGGACGGATAGCAGAGCATCAGCCAATCGTCCTTCTTGACCTTCTTGCCGTTCACCTCGGTGTCGCGCGCCGCGGTGCGCATGAAGTGGCGCACCGGCGTGGTCCAGCGGATGGACTCATCGACAAGACCCGGAATAAGGCTGAGGTCGTTCTTCACCTTCGCCAGCTGATCCGGATTGTCCGCCAGCGCCCACAACCCGCCCGCGGTAGACGACGACGTCGTATCGTGTCCCGCCGTTGCGATGATCACATAGTATGAAACCGCGTCGAATGGCGTGATCGGCTGACCATCGATCTTGGCATTGGCGATCACGCTCGCCACGTCGCCGAGCGGATTGGCCTTGCGCGATTCCGTGATCGCGTTGAAGTACATGAAGAAGTCCGCGATCACCGCCTGCACCTCGGCGGCGCGTGCCTCCGGCGTGTCGGGCACATCGCTCTGGCGCTTCAGATCCGGATCGGTGGCGCCGAACAGCTCCTGCGTCAGCTTCAGCATGCGCGGCTCTTCCTCGCGCGGCACGCCGAGAATTTCCATAATGACGCGCAGCGGATAGTGCAGCGCCACCTCGTTGACGAAGTCACACTCATTGCCGAGCGCCGCCATGCGGTCGACCGCATCCTTCGCCAGCTCACGCACCCGCGCTTCCAGCTTCTTCAGATTGCCCGGCATGAACCACGCCTGCGTCAGGGCGCGGAATTTCATGTGATCCGGCTCGTCCATCTGCACGAGCGTATAAAGCAGCGGCCGCCCCTGTGCCTTCAGCGCCTTGTTCTGCGCCACGCCTTCCTTGTTGGCGAAGGTCGACGGCATGTCGCCATAGGGGAACAGCGTGTTGTCCTTGCTGATCTCCAGAATGTCGGCGTGCTTGGTCACCGCATAAAACGGATCGAGGTCCGGCAGATCGGGCGCATAGCCGATGGGATCGTTCTTGCGCAGCCAGGCATACGCCGCATGCAGCCGCGCCGGATCGGCGTGCGCCGCCGGATCGATGATGGTCGCAACCATCTCGCTCGTTGTCGTGCCCATGCTCTTCACTCCCATTGCGAACGCAGGAGCGAAGAGCATCGCAAGCAGTGCCCCGCGTAAATTGCCGCCGGTCACGAATAAACTGCCGTTACGTTAGGGTGCCGGTGCAGCGGCCGAGCCACACCGAACACCGCTAGGCAATATCGGGTATCAAGCCTTGCCCAGGCAGGCGCGCATGAAATCCTTCTTCGCTTCGGTATGCGCCGTCTGCGCCATCCATGCCGACTTGCACGCCGCATGCTTGCCGCTGTGCGGCGGCTTCGCTGTCGGCGCGGCCGTCGTGGTGGCGCTGCTTCCGGATGCAGTCATGGGATCGGCAAAGGCGGCGGTGCTCAGCATCAACGTTGCGACCAAAGCGATAGGCGCGAAAGCGTTACGCATCGTTTATCTCCTTGCATGCCGGATCAGTCCGGCGCGCGCACACCACCACGCGCAACTTGCAGGACGCTGTTCGCACCAACACTTATTTGTAAGGATCGCGCGCGCCCGGCGCCGCATGCAGCGGGACTCCGCGCAATGTGTCGCCGCCACAAGATGACGGTTTCGCTAAGGTATCGTCACGCAATCGCGTAACGTGACATGCACGCGCCAACACAGGGCGCAATCAGCGGGGCACGATGACCGTCGAGAAAACCAGCGATAGCGACCTCTTCGGCCATCCGCGCGGCCTGATGGTCCTCGCCACCACGGAGATGTGGGAGCGCTTCTCCTTCTACGGCATGCAGGCGCTGCTGCTGCTCTACATGACGAAGTACCTGCTGCTGCCGGAGCACGCGCGCGATGTCCTCGGCCTCGCCGCATTTCGCACCGGCCTCAGCCACATCGTCGGCCCGATGACGGACCTCGCCTTCGCGGCGCAGACCTACGGCATCTATTCTGGCCTCATCTACGGCACGCCGCTGATCGGCGCCTGGCTCGGCGACCGGGTGCTGGGCAAGACGCGCACGATCACACTCGGCTGTCTGCTGATGTCTGCGGGCCATCTCGCGATGGCGTCGGAGCATCTGTTCATCGTTGCGTTGATGCTCATCATCATCGGCGCCGGCGGTGTGATCGGCAACATGGCGGCACAGGTCGGCCTGCTCTATGAGCCCGACGATCACCGCCGCACCCGCGCCTTCGGCGTCTATCTCATCACCCTCAACATCGGCGCGCTCATCGCACCGCTGGTGATCGGCACGCTGGGAGAGAAGGTCGGCTGGCACTACGGCTTCGGCGCCGCCGGCATCGGCATGCTGATCGGCCTCGCGACCTATCTCTACGGCCGCCGCCATCTGCCGCCCGACCAGATCCGCAAGCGCGGCGACACGCCAAAGCTGACGGGCGGCGAGCGCAAGCGCGTGTTCGCGATCCTCCTGCTGCTCGTGCCTTACGTGCTCTACAGCGCCGCCAGCCAGCAGGCCTATGCCATCATGTATGTGTGGGCCGACACAGCCGTCGATCGCAAGGTTCTCGGCTGGGAGGTGCCCGTCACCTGGATCGGCATCGCGGACGGCCTCTTTACCATCCTCGGCGTGGCCGTCGCCAATCGCATCTGGATCATGCTGGGCAAGCGCAAGCGCGAGCCGGACGACTTCGCGAAAATGGCGATCGGCTATCTCGGCGTCGGCGTCGCCTTCCTCTATGCCGCGCTGATCGCAAAACTCGCCATCGTGCCGGTGCTTCTGTGGATCGGCTTCTATCTGATCCTGGATTTCAGCTACGGCTGGTCCGAACCGCCGGTGCAGTCGCTCATCTCCCGCGACGCGCCGGCATCAGTAAACGCGATGATGATGGCAACGATGAAGGCGAGCACGATGCTCTGCTACTTCATCGTCGGCTGGATCGCCCGCTTCTACGAACCGCTCGGCCCCGTGCTTTTCTGGGTCCTCACCGGCGCGGAGTCGTTGATCGCCGTAGCCATGATCGTCGCCAGCAAACCACTCCTCCTCCGATTGATGGAACCAGAGCACGTCGCTGCGCCTTCTGGTGGCGCATCGATTCAATCTTGAGCACGCCGGGGCGCTCCAGTTCGGGGAGCCGTCTGTTGAAGAGTTAAACTAGCTGTAACCTGCGCCGCAGCGTCGCGTTGGTATTAATGAGGCAGCTTATCGAAGCTAGTTGAAGCGGGAGCAGCCGATGTCGGAAACCATGTTGGAGATCGCAGCGCTAGTGCAGATCCTAACGGCCGTCTTGATTGTGAGCGTGATTGTGCACGGGTTTCCGATGTGGTTCGGCGATCCACTGGTTCATCCGGATGACAACGACATGCCGTACAAAATGCAACGCATCCAAATAAGTGACACCGGTGAGGATTTGAAAGACTTCATCCCTCGCAGATACGTGAGGGCTTCGTTGTTCTACCCAGCAGCAGCTATTCTAGTTTGGCTTTGGTTTTACTACCATTTTGGTCTTCTGCTCTCGAAGATCGATTAGTAAGAGGGCCGTTGGAAAGGTCCAGAAAGTATACGTACCATATGCCGTCCCACCTCTCTCCTTGAGGGGTATTTTAGGCACTGAGTTTGAAAGAGCGAAATTGGTCTCGGGTGGCGCAGCCATCCGAAGCTGCGCGATCCAAGTCGAGCAGCCTCCCTTCGCCGAGGCTTCGGGAGGCACCCTTCGCTGCTGCGCAGCGTAGGATGGCGGACAGGGAGGGATTCGAACCCTCGAACGGCTATTAACCGTTACACACTTTCCAGGCGTGCGCCTTCAACCACTCGGCCACCTGTCCGGGACCGGGGGGAATAACGTGGCCCGGGCCTTGGGGCAAGGGCGGTGATACGGAACGGCTGGCCCTGTGCGAAATGGTCCCCGACAGGCTAGAAACGCCCCCCAGCAACATCCCTTCCGAGGCCCATTTTGACCGACGGCGCGCACACCCGATTCACCCAAGACGACCTCGCAGCCTGGCGCCGGGATGGCGTGACCCAGATCCGCAATTTCTTCACGCCGGAAGAAGTGTCCGCGGTCCAGGCCGACTTCCGGGAGGTGTTCGGCCGCAACGAGGGCGGCGACGACGCGCG
>DATAHD010000637.1:0-14212 GCA_036263395.1 Rhizomicrobium sp.
GAACGTCACAAGACGATGGCCGAGAAAGCGGCGGCGCAGCTGGTCCGTCGGCTGATCGACCACAATCCGCCCGTCATTGATGACGATGACGCGGTCGCACACCAGCTCGATATCGCGCGTGTCGTGCGAGGTGAGCAGCACCGTCTGTCCTTCGGCGCTCGCATGTTCCCGGATGAAGTCGCGGATCGCGGCCTTGGCCGTAATGTCGAGACCGATGGTCGGCTCATCAAGGAACAACAGCGACGGCCCATGCAGCAGACTCGCCACGATCTCGCAGCGCATCCGCTGGCCGAGCGACATGCGCTGCACCGGCTGGTCGAGCAGATCGCCCAGACCGAACTGCTCGACCAGACGACCGAGACGCTGTGCAAACGTCGCAGCATCGACATCGTAGATGCGGCGCAGCAGGGCGAAGGAGTCCCGCGTTGGCAGCTCGGTCCACAGCTGCGAGCGCTGCCCGAACACCACGCCGATGCGATAGGCGAGCGCCCGCCGTTGTTTCCACGGCACAAGATCAAGCACCCGCGCCTCGCCATCGGTCGGCTCGAGAATGCCAGACAGCATCTTTAGCGTGGTCGACTTGCCCGCACCGTTCGGCCCGATGATCGCGACCCGCTCGCGCTCCGCGACCTCGAACGAAATGCCGGCAACGGCGTCGATCGTGTGCGTGTCGCGCTGAAAGAAACGGCCAAGCCCTTTCCCTCGCCGTTTGTAGCGATAGGTTTTGCGCAGAGTATCGACGGAGATAACCGGAGACATTGAAGAATCGGAGAGGCACAGGCAGCCACCGACCATGCCACAGCCGCGTGGCGGCGCTATCTCTCAATTGCAGGCAGCAGCAATGCGCAGCTTTGTTGCGTTGCGAGGCGAAAGATTATGCCGCGGGAAGAACGGCACTGTCTTCAGGCGCGCCATGAGCGGCGAGTGAACCGAAGTTGTAATGCGCCAGCAGCTTGGCGAGTTCGCCGCGAATGTGATCGATCGCCTGGTCCGGCAGCTGAGCAGCGCCCGGCTGCACCAGCTGAAGCGAGCGGGCATGGATCGCTATCGGCGCCGCAGCGTGATTTCCCGACGTGAGAAGACCATCGGTGAGATCGCACAGGCTGCGCGCCATATCGTCCAGCGCCTTATAGGCAAACGTGCCGGCGAGCGAGACAATCGAGTCGCCAAGGCACAGCACGCGATGAAGATGGGTGTCGGACAGCATTCCATCGGATGCGCCGGCCGCCAGCTTACCGATCTCGGCGATGGCGAACACAATTGCGGCATCGCCTTCCGGCTTGAGGTCCTCGATAGACTTCAACGCATTTTCGATGGCGTCTTCACGCTCGACGCCACCCTTGCGCAGCGCCATCTCGTTGAGACGGGTCTTCGGGAAATACGTCTTCACCGGGCTCATTGGCTCAGCCTCTCGATAGAGCTTGAGCCAGAGGATTTACCGTTTCTGGTGAAGAATTGGTGACCTCCACGTCGGTTCCTTCGTCCGTCTCGCGTTTGTAGCGGCCGTCCGGCGGTGGTTCCTTGCGAAAGCGGCGGTCGGGGCCGACGTAGTGCCCTGCGTCGATGAACGGCCGTTGCACACGCGCGACCCAGTTGATGCGATCAAACAGGCCTCGCGGTGACACCGGCTTTTTGACCACGCTGTTGGCGCCACCATCACGGGCCGCGGCGACCATGCGCAACTGCGTATAGCCGGTGAGAACGATCACCGGCGTAAAGCGCATCTGACGTTCCTGCTTGCGCAGCCAGCTGAGGAGTTCGGAACTCTTCATATCTGGCAGCATCGCTTCGATGATGCAGAGATCGACGCGGTTGTTCTGCAGATACTCCATACCCTGCGCGCCCGTTTCGAACGCACCAAGAGTATCGAGACCGAAGCCTCGCAACATCTGAGACACCAGGCTGCGCGTGAACTGGTCCCGATCCAGCACGAGCGCCGAAATGCCTTTCAAATTCAGTCTGACTTGACCCACGCTTCCACCGGCACCCAGAAGGTGCACCCTCCACAGACACACCCACGCTAGGTAAACAAGGTTAACATTTCATTTGAGAGTGAGTTCCATCTCCCTGATTTTGAAGCAAAAATGGCCCCGAAGTGTCGCGCGGTTGACATTCAACACGACAACATGGGGCTACCGGAGCGGAAATCCTTAACCCTGTTCACCTAAGTTGGCGGTGTAGCAGCGCGGGTTGGACGCGGGGCCTGGTGTCGCAAATTCCTCATACAGAGACCTATGACCTGATCGTCGTCGGCAGCGGTCCGGCGGGCCGCCGCGCGGCGGTGCAGGCGACCAAACTGGGCAAAGGGGTGCTTGTCGTCGAACGCGGCCGCCGCGTCGGCGGGGTGTCGGTGCACACCGGCACCATCCCGTCGAAGACTTTGCGGGAGACCGTCCTCAATCTTTCCGGCTGGCGCGAGCGCGGCTTCTATGGCCGCGCCTATCGCGTGAAGCAGGACATCCAGGCGGCCGACCTTCTCAAGCGGCTGCACATCACCCTCGATCACGAGGTCGATATCCTCGAGCATCAGTTTACACGCAACAGTGTGAAAACACTTCGCGGCTGCGCCCGGTTTGTCGATGCAAATTGCGTTGAAGTTGCGCTTGAAGATGGCGAGACGAAACTGTGTCGCGGCGAGCGCTTTGTCATCGCCGTCGGAACACGGACCCATCGACCCGACTACATCGCGTTCGACGGTCACTCCGTTCTCGACAGCGACGAAATTCTCGATCTGCAGCGTATCCCGCGGCAGCTCATCGTCGTCGGCGCCGGCGTCATCGGCGTGGAGTACGCGTCGATCTTCAGCGCGCTCGATGTGCGCGTGACGATCCTGGAGCCGTCCGAGACTTTGCTGCCGTTCCTCGATCGGGAGCTTGTCGATGAGTTCGTGCACGATCTGCGCGATCGCGGCGTGTCCGTGCGCTTTGGCAGCAAGGTGAAAGCTGCGTACGCGACTGCGCCGGAGCATTGCTTCGTCGAGACCGAAGACGGTCGCACGATCTGTGGCGACATGGTGCTGTTCGCGGCCGGCCGCGTCGGTTCAACGGATGCCATGGGGCTTGAGTTTTGTGGCCTTTCCGCCGATTCACGCGGCCGCATTCCGGTTGATGCCAAGACGTTTCAGACGACGGCGGCGCACATCTACGCCGTCGGCGATGTGATCGGATTTCCGAGCCTCGCCTCAACCTCCATGGAGCAAGGGCGCATCGCCGCGTGCCATGCTTTCGGTGAGGCGGCGCAGGCCCCGCCGGAGTTTTTCCCCTATGGCATCTACTCCGTGCCGGAGATTTCAACGATCGGCATGACGGAAGAAGACGCGCGTAAACGCGGCATTCCCTACGAGTGCGGTGTCGCTCGTTTCCGCGAGACCTCGCGCGGCCACATCATGGGCCTCTCATCCGGCTTCATGAAAATGATCTTCTCGCTCGAGACGCGCCGCCTGCTCGGCGTACACATCGTCGGCGAAGGCGCGACGGAGCTGATCCACATCGGTCAGGCCGTTCTCAACCTGAAGGGCACGCTCGATTACTTCGTCGAAAACACCTTCAACTATCCGACCCTGGCCGAGGCCTACAAAATTGCGGCGCTTGATGTCTGGAACCGGATCGCAAAGATCCAACCCAGCACGCGGGCGGTGCAAGCGGCGCGCGAGTGGGCGGTGCGCGCCGTCGGCTGACTGCCAAAACTGTCATGACCTGCGAGTTAGATGACACCCGGCGCAACCCGGCGTAAAAGTCGTGCGTTGCGTGCAGGGGCGGGAACATTCACAGGAGTCCGATTTGAAACCGGCCAAACTTTTGATCGCCTTCGCCGCCTGCCTCGCTCTATTCGCCTGTAAGCCGCAGAACAATTCCGATACCGGTACGGGTACTGGTAAGCATGGTGGCCGGCATGGGGCGTTGGCGGCCTGTCAGGAAGACATCCAGAAGCTGTGCCCGAGCATGACCGGCAAGGACCGGCGGAAGTGCCTGAAACAGAATTCCGACAAAGTGTCACAGGGCTGTAAGACGGCGATGGAACAACGCCGCGCCGAGCGCAAAAAGCGCAAGGAACAGAAGGATCAGCAGGGCTCCAGCGGCGAATAGTTCGCAGCGCCTTCCTCTCATTGCTCAAACTTGCGTCGCCCTGGCCGCGCGGTTGCTCGCGACTGCAGCAGGCCACGTGGCCACGCCGGAGAACCGTTCAATCTGAAGCACTTACCGGGTTGCGGACGCAGCGGGAGGCACTCTAGAAAGCAGCATCCATTAGGGGTGCTTCCATGCGTATTGCGATGATCGGTTCGGGCTATGTCGGCCTCGTCTCAGGTGCCTGCCTTTCCGAGTTCGGTCACGAGGTCGTCTGCATCGACAAGATGCAGGAGAAGATTGACGCCCTGCGCGCCGGCCGTATCCCGATCTTCGAGCCGGGTCTCGACGAAGTCGTCGCGACGAACGTGAAAGCCGGCCGCTTGTCGTTCAGCACCGACTACAGCTCTGTGCCGGATGCCGATGCCGTGTTCATCGCCGTCGGCACGCCGAGCCGCCGCGGCGAAGATGGCGCCGCCGACCTGCGCTACGTGTTCGCCGCCGCCGAAGACATCGCAGCCGCGATGAAGGACTATACGGTGATCGTGACCAAATCGACGGTACCGGTCGGAACTGGGCGCCGCGTCGAGGAAATCATCCGCAAGAAGCGCCCCGACGCCGAGTTCGACGTTGCCTCCAATCCGGAATTTCTGCGCGAAGGTTCGGCGATCGAAGACTTTCGTCGCCCCGACCGCATCATCGTGGGCTGCGAGAACGAGCGGGCGCAGCAGGTCATGCGCGAAATCTATCGCCCGCTCTATCTGAACGAGACCCCGATCCTGTTCACGACGCGTGAGAGCTCGGAGCTCATCAAATACGCGGCGAACGCGTTCCTTGCGACCAAGATCACCTTCATCAACGAGATGGCGGACATCTGCGAGAAGGTCGGCGCGGACGTGCAGGATGTCGCCCGTGGCATCGGTCTCGACGGCCGTATCGGCAGCAAATTCCTCCATGCCGGTCCCGGCTTCGGCGGCTCGTGCTTCCCGAAAGACACGCTCGCGCTGCGCCGTACCGCGGAAGACGTTGGCGCACCGACACGCATCGTCGATGCGGTGGTGCGCGTGAACGACGAGCGCAAGACACAGATGGCCGAGAAGATCGAAGCGGCGTTTGGCGGCGTGAAGGGCAAGACCATCGCGGTCCTGGGCCTCACCTTCAAGCCGAACACCGACGACATGCGCGACGCGCCGAGCCTGGTGATCGTTCCGCATCTGCAGAAAGCTGGCGCCAATATCCGCGCCTACGATCCGGAAGGCATGAACGAGGCACGCAAGCTGATCGAAGGCATCGAATATGTCGGCGACAGCTACGCGGCGCTGGAAGGCGCCGATGGCGTGGTCATCCTGACGGAGTGGAACGAGTTTCGTGCGCTCGATTTCCCGCGCGTGAAATCGGCGCTGAAACGCCCGCTGATGGTCGACCTGCGCAACATCTATCGCCCCGGCCTGATGGCGGAAGCCGGCTTCGAATATGTGAGCGTCGGACGTCCCGCCGCATCGCCGGCTTAAGCAAAGATTTGCCGATCACACACCACAATCGCGGATGAATGTCCGCGAATGTGGACCTGTGTCACTGCCTGTGCCAAGAACGGCACGCCTAACAAAGGGTCATCCTCATGGCGCATCGCCCCGTCCGCACCGCAGTCCTGCCGGTTGCCGGTCTCGGCACCCGATCCCTGCCGGCGACGAAAGCGGTGCCGAAGGAGATGCTGACGGTCGTCGACAAACCGATCGTGCAATACGCGATCGAAGAAGCGCGCGAAGCGGGTATCGAGCGTTTCGTGATGGTCACCGGCCGCAATAAGGGCGTGATCGAAGATCACTTCGACGACGCGTACGAGCTCGAAGCCGTGCTCGAGCAACGCGGCAAGAAAACCGAACTCACCATGCTGCAAACCGATGTCCCCGGCGCGGGCGACATGGTGTTCACGCGGCAGCAGAAACCGCTTGGCCTCGGCCACGCCGTCTGGTGCGCGCGCCATGTAGTCGGCGATGAACCGTTTGCCGTGCTGCTGCCCGACGATCTGATGTGGGGCAAGCCGGGCGCGGTGAAACAACTGGTCGACGTCTACAACCAGCGCGGCGGCTGCGTGGTGGCCGCAGAGGAAGTGCCGCGCGAGAAGACCAACAAGTACGGCATCATCGCGCCCGGTGCGGCCCACGGGAATGTCACCGAGGTGAAAGGTCTGGTCGAGAAACCGGATCCGGCCGTGGCGCCCTCAACACTCAGCATCATCGGGCGCTACATCCTGCAGCCGGAACTGTTCGACATCCTGGCGAAAGGCGAGCGTGGCGCGGGTGGCGAAATCCAGCTGACTGACGGCATGGCCAAGCTGATCGGCAAAGTGCCGTTCCATGCGGTGAAGACTGACTGTGTGCGCTACGACTGCGGCGACAAGCTCGGCTTTCTGGCGGCAAATCTTGCTGTCGGCCTGGCCCGGCCGGATCTCGGTCCGGCGCTCCGCGACATCGCCGAGCGGCTTCTGAAGGGCTAGGCCTGACACGCCTGCGCAAGGAAAGTAGACAGCCCGCGGCAAAACCGGCCATGAGGTTGAATTTCCTTCATATTTTGCCCTTTGGGTATCGAAATTTCATCGCCTATCGTGCTTATATGGCGCCAGAGGTTGGGCGAGCGCCCGCGCGGGCGTGCTCCTGGGGCAGCCCTCGATTCACGTCGAAGCGCGTTCGGGTTAGGGAAGACCGGTGTCGAAGCGGGGAATGATGCGGTCGTGGGCGGACGGTCGGAAGCAGCTGCGCGCAGCTGCCCTTTCGGGAACAGCCCTGCTTGCCCTGTTGCCCGCGAAAGTGCAGGCGGAGGACTACACACCGCTCAATCTGGGCCGCAACACATTCGGTGAAGTAGGCCTGCTCGATACGCCGTCTTCACGCATGGCCCGTGATGGCCAGATAGCGCTGACGATCGGCGCGCTGCGCAACACGCAGCGCATCAACTTCACCTTCCAGGTTCTGCCGTGGCTGGAGGGCTCGTTCCGCTACAGCCATCTGCAGAACTTCGGATCGACCGGCAACTACTTCGACCGCAGTTTCGGCTTGAAGATGCGCCTGTTCCAGGAAACCGATTACCTGCCGGAAGTCTCACTCGGCATCCGTGACCTGATCGGTACCGGTATTTACGGCGACGAGTATGTCGTAGGTTCAAAGCGGATCGGTGACGTCGATCTTTCGGCCGGCATTGGCTGGGGCCGCTTCGCGGATACGCCGTTCGTCCGCAACCCGTTCTGCAAAGTGGCGCAGTCGTTCTGCGTGCGAAAGCCATTCAGCGGTCCGGGTGGACAGGTGGACTTCGGCAATTTCTTCCATGGCCAGAATGTCGGCCTATTCGGCGGCGCCATCTGGCATACGCCGATCGATGGCCTCGACCTCATCGCGGAATACAGCGGTGACAAATACAAGCGCGAGGTCGCGTTCGGAAATATGAAGTGGAAGATGCCGGGCAACTTCGGCATTTCTTACCACGTGTTCGACGTCGTCTCGCTCAGCGCCGGCTGGCTCTACGGCACGACGTGGACCGCGATGGCGAGCATCACGATCGATCCAACGCGCAATCTGTTCCCTGTGCGCGTCACGGCGCCGCCGCTGCCGCCGACGATCCGAAGCGCAAACCAGCAGGAAGCGGCGCTGACGGATCTCATCAATCCGAACCAGCAAGTTCAGACAGTTGCCTATACGTCGGCACCGGTCGAGCCCACCGTCAACAAACTCGCACAAGCACTGATGAGCGAAACCGGCGGGGTGCACGATTTCGAGGTCGATGGGACGACGCTCGTTCTCAACGTCAATCAGACGCGTACAGGCCGTGCGCCGAATTGCGAGCCCTATCTCCGTGTCGTCCGGCTCACGCGGCCCGATCTGCACACGATCGCCATCACCAATCTCAACGATCCCAATGCCGATATCGCGGTGTGCGATCTGCCGGGCTCCATGCGGACCGCACAACTGCGGCCTATCAGCATGGATAGCCTGCATCTGACAGGCTTCGAGACGCTGGCCCAGACCCAGACCTCCGGAAGCGGCGCGACACCGCTGCCAGCGCAGGCGAAGCCGTCGCTCGAGCAGCGTATCCGCACGGCGGCGCTGCAGCAGGGACTGGAAGTCGAGGCCATGCGTTTCGACGGCGCGCAGGCCATCGTCTACTACCGCAACAAGCGCTACTACTCAGAGCCCGAAGGCGTTGGCCGCCTGTCGCGCATTCTGATGGGTGCGGCCCCGGCCAACGTCGAGATTTTCAAGCTCATTCTGCTGCACAACGGGCTGCCGGTTCGCGAATTCACAGTTGCACGCAGCGCGCTTGAGCGGGCGGCCACCGTCAATGGTGCCAGCGCCGAGATCGGCGAAGCGATCGATTTCAACTATCCCGGTATGAACAACCCGTTGCTCGACCGGGCCTCGGATCAAATCTATCCGCGCGTGTCCTGGTCGCTTTATCCGCGTCTGCGGCAAAGCGTTTTCGATCCCAAATCGCCTTACAAGATCGAGCTTCTCGCCTCTGGCAAGGCTGCGGTCGAAATCCTACCAGGCCTGACTGCGGCGACGCGCATCGAAGCGAAAGTTTTCGATACGTTCGGATCGCCTTTGCCGAGCAACAGCTTGTTGCCACACGTCCGCAGCGACAACGCCCTCTACATCAAAAAAGGCGCAAACGGCATTTCCTATCTCAAGCTGACGTACCAGACGCGGCTCGCACCCGACATCTTTGCGGAAGTCCGCGGCGGCTTGATCGAAGACATGTTTGCCGGCGTCGGCGGACAGGTTCTGTGGCGGCCGGAGAATTCGCGCATCGCGGTTGGCGCCGACATCTATCAGGTCTGGCAGCGCGGTTTCGATCGCCTGTTCAACCTGCAAAACTACAGCGTCACCACCGGCCATGTGTCGGTCTATTACCAGTCGCCGTGGCATGGGATGAATTTCAACATCCACGTCGGCCGCTACCTGGCGGGCGACTATGGTGCGACCTTCGAAGTCACGCGCCGCTTCTCGACCGGTGTCGAAATCGGCGCCTATGCGACGTTCACCAACGTACCGTTTGCGAAGTTCGGCGAAGGCAGCTTCGACAAAGGTATCATGGTCCGCGTCCCGCTCGAGTGGCTGCTCCCGACCAACAGTACGACCGTGGTCGACTGGACCTTGCATTCGCTGACACGCGACGGTGGTCAGCGCATCGAGGATGACGATTCGCTCTACGGCGACACCATCCCCATCGCAACCGATCAGCTCAGCGAGCGCCTGAACGATGTCACCAACCCTTAAGTTCGCCGCGCTGGGAACCGCGACTGCGCTGCTTCTCGGGGCCTGCAGTTCGGACAGCAGCGGCAATGCCGGCGCGATGTTCGATATCGCGCGCACGCTTCTGTCGCCGGAAACGACAAGCATCACGCTCGATCAGGCTGGGCGCGTGTCGAACGCGACGATCGGCATGCGTCTGGGCGATGGCAACGAGGCGATGCTGGTGCTGGCGAAGTTCGAGCCCGGGCAGCTTTGGGTCGCGGGCGCGGAGCTCGCAGTGGTGACGCAGAAGGGGCGCATCACCGAAACGCAAGGGCTAGAGCGCAATATGACGAAGCTGACCCCCTACGGGTCAGTCATTCCGAGTCTGGTGCCGGCGGTCCAGGGACAGCGCGTGCACACCCGTTGGTTCATCGACATCAAGGACCTGCTCGTGTCAGGCGCACTGATGGAATGCGACGCGCATGCCGTGGGGCCGGAGTCGGTGACCATACTCGGCAAAGCGATCAGCACCGTTCACGTCACAGAGGATTGCAGTGTACCGGCGCTGAAGTGGTCGTTCACCAACCACTACTGGATAAGCCCGACCAGCGGTGTCGTGTGGCAGTCCTTACAGCACACCCATCCCAAGCTCGATCCGTTGACGATCGAGGTGCTGCGTCCCGCCTCGGCCTGACGATCATCTTAGGGCGGTGAGGTATCCGCTCCGAAATAGCCAAAAGAAACGGCCGTGCGCTTTCACGCACGGCCTTTTCAAATTCAACCGACTTCGGTTCTCGACTTACGTGGTACCGGTCGAGGAGTTGCCCTGAACGGCAACAACAACGACGACCGTCACGATCACAGTGGTCGTGACAACGATACCAAGGGTACCGAAACCCTGTGCCTGGGCTTCCTTGACGTTGGCCGCGCCGCCCGGAGCAAGCGCACCTTCATTCGCCGCGAAAGCCGCGGTGCTCGAAAGCAACATGGCACCGGCTGCAACCAGAGAAGCAAACTTCCGCATAATGACCTCCACTCGCTCAACGATGACTTTGTGTACGAAACGCAAGGGTTACTGTCAACCTTCTAACCATCCGTTTCACGCCCTGTTGCTGCATAGCAACAACCGAACAAATCCAGCTTTACTGCCTGATTCCAAAGGAGGAATCCCGCAGTGCAGCAATCTCTCAGGGAACGATCCCCGCCTGTCTCAGATAATTCACGATCTGCTCCGCCAGTTCCTCCGGCGCCGCTTCGGCCGTCTTGAGGACGATTTCGGCCTGCTCCGGGGGTTCGTAGGGGCTGTCGATTCCCGTGAAGTTCTTGATCTCGCCTGCCTTGGCCTTCAGGTACAGGCCCTTCGGGTCGCGCTGCATGCAGATCTCAATCGGGGTGTCGACGAAGACCTCGATGAACTCGCCCTGCTGGACAAGTTCACGGGCCATCCGGCGCTCCGAGCGGAACGGCGAGATGAACGAGACCAGCACGATCAGGCCGGCATCGACCATCAGCCTGGACGTCTCGCCGACCCGGCGGATGTTCTCCACCCGGTCTGCATCCGTGAAGCCCAGGTCGCGGTTCAGACCGTGGCGGACGTTGTCGCCGTCGAGCAGGTAGGTGTGGCGGCCCTGCGAGAGCAGCGTCCGCTCCACGATGTTGGCCACCGTGGATTTGCCCGAGCCGGAGAGGCCCGTGAACCACAGCACCGCTGGCTTCTGACCCTTGAGATTCGAACGCACGGACTTGTCGACGTCCAGCGCCTGCCAATGGACGTTGGTCGCACGGCGCAGACCGAAGTCGATCATGCCGGCGGCAACCGTGCCGTTGGTGAAGCGATCGATCAGGATGAAACCGCCTGTGTCGCGATTCTCCAGGTATGGATCGAACGCAATCGGCTGCTGCAGCGAGAAGTTGCCGTAGCCGACTTCGTTCAGCGCCAGAGTCTTGGCGGCCGAGTGGTCGAGCGTGTTGACGTCGATCTTGTGCTTCAGCTCAGTCACCGTGGCGGGAACCAGCTTGGCGCCGATCTTCATCAGGTACTGACGGCCAGGCAGCATCTCTTCTTCGGTCATCCAAAGAACGTGTGCCGCAAACTGGTCGGAGACCTCGGGACGCTCTGCCGCCGGCGCGAGAATATCGCCGCGCGAGATATCCACTTCATCAGCCAGCGTGATTGTGACGGCTTCGCCGGCAACGGCGTCCGCCATGTCGCCGTCCATCGTGACAATGCGCTTCACCGTGCTGGTGCGGCCGGATGCGGCCACCACAAGCTTGTCGCCGGGCTGCACGCGCCCCGACGAGATCGTGCCGGAGAAGCCACGGAAATCGAGGTTCGGACGATTGACCCATTGCACCGGCATACGGAACGGCTTGTCCGCGAGCGCCGTATCGACGTCGACCGTATTGAGATGGTCGAGCAGCAGAACGCCCTTGTACCAGGGCATCTTGTCGGAACGGACGATCACGTTGTCGCCAAACCGGGCAGACATCGGGATCGGCACGATGGACGCGAAACCAAGCTGCTTCGCGAACTCCATGTAGTCGGCGACGATGTTATCGAACACTTCTTGCGAATAGTCGACGAGGTCGATTTTGTTCACCGCCAGCACGATGTGGCGAATGCCGAGCAGCGACGCGATGTAAGAGTGGCGGCGCGACTGCACCAGCACACCCTTGCGGGCGTCGATCAGCACGACGGCGAGGTCCGAGTTGGACGCACCGGTCGCCATGTTGCGCGTGTACTGCTCATGGCCCGGCGTATCCGCAACGATGAACTTGCGCTTGTCGGTTGTGAAGAACCGGTAGGCGACGTCGATGGTGATGCCCTGCTCGCGCTCGGCCTCGAGGCCGTCGACAAGCAACGCGAAATCGATGTCTTCGCCGGTCGTGCCGAACTTCTTGGAGTCCTTCTCCAGGGCGGAGAGGTTGTCTTCGAACAGCGTTTTTGAATCGTAGAGCAAACGGCCGATGAGCGTGGATTTTCCGTCATCGACGCTGCCGCAGGTCAGAAAGCGCAGGAGAGTCTTCTTCTCCTGAGCGGCGAGATATTGCTGAAGATCGGTGGGCGCGTTCATCAGAAGTACCCTTCCTTCTTCTTCTTCTCCATCGAGGCGTTTTCGTCATGGTCAATGACGCGACCCTGACGCTCCGATGTGCGGGCGGTGAACATTTCGGCGACGATGTCTTCGATCGTTGCCGCATTGGAATCGACGGCACCGGTCAGCGGGTAGCAGCCGAGCGTGCGGAAGCGGACCATCCGCATTTCGGGCGTCTCGCCCGGCTTCAGCGGCATGCGCTCGTCATCGACCATGATCATGGCGCCATCGCGCATCACGATCGGCCGCTTGGCGGCGTAGTACAGCGGCACGATGGGGAGACCCTCCATCATCGTGTATTGCCAGATATCGAGTTCGGTCCAGTTGGACAGCGGGAAGACGCGGATGCTCTCGCCCTTGTTCACGCGCGTGTTGTAGACGCGCCAGAGTTCGGGACGCTGGCTCTTCGGATCCCAGGCATGCTGCGCGTTGCGGAAGGAGAACACGCGCTCTTTCGCGCGGCTCTTCTCTTCATCACGGCGGGCACCGCCGAACGCGGCATCGAAACCGTATTTGTCGAGGGCCTGCTTCAGCGCTTCGGTCTTCATTACCTGTGTGTGCAGCGATGAGCCGGACGCGAACGGATTGATGCCGCGCGCGACACCTTCCTGATTGGTGTGGACGATCAGATCAAGGCCGAGGCGGCTCGCGGTCTCATCGCGAAACTTGATCATCTCCTTGAACTTCCACGTCGTGTCGACGTGCATCAGCGGGAACGGCGGCTTCGACGGATAGAAGGCCTTCACCGCGAGGTGAAGCATCACGCCGGAGTCCTTGCCGATCGAGTACAGCATGACCGGATTGCGAAACTCGGCAGCGACCTCACGAATGATGTGAATCGACTCCGCTTCCAACCGCTTGAGATGCGAAAGGCGCTGCGCCTTCGTAGCTACTTCTGACATGTATGACCTGCTTACCCCTTACCCGGAGACGACGCTGGTTGCGTCGCTTCGATGACAACCAGATGACTGGGCTGAACTGCCCGAGACAAATATCCGGCTACGGATTGATAGCCCAATGGGATGGCTTCGCGCCATCATGCCGAAACTCCCACTGAGAGCAAAGTGCCCCGGCCGATGAACAGAAAACCCCACTGAAACTGCATTTTTTCGCGACGCGGACGGGTCATTTGCCGCACGTGCTGCGCCGAATGACAGTTGCCCCCTTTTGCACCAGACACTGGACAAAAATCGTTCATGCCGCGGGCGAGACCGGGGCCGCGCATCGCGCAATACCCGCTTTTGCCAGCTGTGAATCCGGACGGATTTGCAGCGCGAGTTTCCAGCTGTCGGTTGCCGCCTGAGGATCGCCCTTCGCCTCACTGTTTCGCGCCGCATTGATCGCGGCGTTCATCATATCATTGCGCATCGGTGTGCTGATGCTGCCTTCGGCGCATTCCAGCACTGCACGCCACAAGACAATCGCGTCCTGCCAGCGTCCTGCCGACTGTGCGATGCGCGCGCCATGCGTTGCAGCCTGAAACAGCGCGCGCCGAATTTTTGCATCGGCTGGCGTCTTTTCCTTCAGACCGATGAAGAGATTTGCCGCCCGCTCCCACTCGTGATCTTCACAGGCCTTGCGGGCCATCTTGTAGCGCACGCGATTGAGCCGCGCATCGCGCAGCGAAGGCTCGATTTGCGTACTCGCGGCCCACAGTGCCAGCGCACCATCCAGATCGCCGCTGCGCTCCATCGCATGCGCGGTTTCCTGGATGCGCAGCGACGGTGACAGCATGCCGCGGATGCGTCTGGCCAGTGGTCGGATCGCGTCGAGCAAAACTGTTGTTCCTCACGCGCCCGCAGGCGCAGCCGCTTTATAGTCTTTG
>DATAHD010000638.1:0-10061 GCA_036263395.1 Rhizomicrobium sp.
CGCCGTGACCGAAGCGTTGCGCGGCGACCTTCTCACCACCGGCCCGTTCGTTGCGCGGTTTGAAGCCGCCTTCGCGAAAGCCACCAACGCGTCACATGCGGTCGTGTGCTCCAACGGCACCGCCGCGCTGCACATGGCGGCCCGCGCCCTGCGCCTCGGCCCTGGCACGAAGATCGTCGTCCCCGCCGTCACCTTCCTCGCCACCGCGAGTGCCGCGCATATGAACGGCGCCGACGTGGTGTTCGCCGATGTCGATTCCGAAACCGGGCTTCTGACACCCGACACGCTGCGCGAGGCCATCGCGCGCGGCGGCAAGATCGACGCCGTGTTCAACGTCCACCTCAACGGCCAGTGCGGCGACCTCGAAGCCATCGCCGATGTGGCGCGCAGCAACGGCGCCAAGATTGTCGACGACGCCTGCCATGCGGTCGGCACGGCTTATGTTGCAGCAGATGGTGCCGTCAGCCCGATCGGTAGCAACACCTTCGCCGACCTGACCGTCTTCTCGTTCCATCCGGTGAAAACCATCGCGATGGGCGAAGGCGGCGCGGTTACGACGGAAAATCCGGTTCTGGCCCGGCGCCTCGTCCTCGCCCGCAACCACGGCATGACCCGCGACGCCGGCGACTTTGTGAACACCGACGATGCCTTCGCCCCCGACGGCACAGCCAATCCCTGGTACTACGAGTTGACGGAGCCGGAGTTCAACTGGCGCGCCAACGACCTGCAATGCGCCCTCGGCCTGTCGCAGCTCAGCAAACTCGGTCGCTTCGTCGCGCGCCGCCGCGCCATCGCGGCGATGTACGACACGCTGCTCGCTCAGCTGGGGCCGATCGTGCGCCCAATGGCGCGGACACGCCCCTGTCTGCCGGCCTGGCACCTGTATGCTTCTCGTATCGATTTCGAGCGTGCCGGTATCGCGCGCGCCGATGCGATGCGCGCCCTCGCCGCGCGTGGCATCGGCTCGCAGGTGCATTACTACCCGGTGCATCGCCAGCCCTACTACGCAGCCCGCTTCAAGACGCCGGCGCTGCCCGGTGCCGACCGCTATTACGAACGCGCGCTGAGCCTGCCGCTCTCGGCCGCGATGTCGATCGACGACGCGCGTCGCGTTGCCGATGCGCTGGCCGCTGTCCTGATCCGCTGAGCTGATCGCTTCGCCTGACAACCGGACAAAATAAAACAGGCAGGAAGATTTCTCTTCCTGCCTGCTTTGCCCCCTTGCGGGGAAACGACCCACCGTCTGGTAACCCAATACGCCCTGGGGCGTGGCTGGTATTCCAGCTCACGCGCCCCAGAAAGCGACGGCGGGATCTCAAAGATCCCGCCGTTACTGTGCTTACTGGAACAGCGAGAGCGCGATCGACGGAGCCTGGTTCGCGATCGACAGAGCCTGAACGCCAAGCTGCTGCTTGACCTGCAAGGACTGCAGTTTCGCGCTTTCCGTCGCCATGTTGGCGTCGACCAGGTTGCCGATACCGGTCGTCAAGGCATCGGACAGCTTGGACACGAACGCCATCTGGATCGAGTACTTCTTCGAACCGGACGACAGGCGCGCCAGCGACGCGTCGACGTTGGTGAGCGAAGTTTCGATCGTCGAAACCATGGTCGAAGCGGCCGTCTGCGACGAGATCGTGGCGGTCGCACCGACCGTCACAACCGAGCCGCCGAGCGACATGTCTTCGGCCGCCACGGTGATCTTGCTCTGGCCATCGGCCGAAGCAAGCGCCGTGATCTGGTTCGTCGAACCGTCGATCAGGTTGAAGCCGTTGAAGTTCGCGTTGCTGACAACCGAAGCGATCTGATCGCGAAGAGCGCCGAAGTCCTCGTTGAGGGCCTGGCGGCTCGCCGTGTCGAGAGACGCGTCGGACGCAGCAAGAGACTTCTGCTTCATCTGGATCAGAAGATCGGAGATCGACTGACCGGCCGACAGACCGACGTCAACCGAGGACATGCCGCGGTTAAGGCTGTCTGTCACTGCGGCGAAGCCAGCAACGTCACCGCGCATGTTCTGGGCGATGGCGAATGTGGCACCATCGTCCTTGGCAGACGCGACGGACATACCGCTGTTGATGGCGTTCTGAACTTTGGTAAGCGCACCCTGGGTCTGGTTGAGATACTGCAGCGCGACCATTGCGCCGCTGTTGGTGTTGACGCTAAGCATTTTCTTATAGCCTCCGTTCTGGCTCGCGAGCGAGCGTTTTGCTCTTTGGGGCTTTTTGCCCCGCATACCCATTGGCAACACGCGTGCCGGATTGGCGAAAGGATTCGCTAACTTTCTTTTTTCAGATCACAGGCGGAAATGATGGCTCGGCAATTTTGCGCGGTTCCATCCAGCGTTAGGCAAGAAGTGCCATGCAGCGGAAGATTTTGCCTAGCAGGCGGGAATGTTTTGCCTATCGGGCAATTACTTAGGCCGCATCAGTTTGTTTAAAGATTGTCTAAAACGGAAAACGGCGCGGAGGATCTCCGCGCCGTTCCGAAACCCCCATGTATTCCCAAATTCGCCTATTGGAAGAGCGACAGGATCGTCTGCGGTGCCTGGTTGGCAATCGACAGGGCCTGAACGCCCAGCTGCTGCTTGACCTGCAAAGACTGCAACCGTGCGCTTTCTGTCGCCATGTTGGCGTCGACCAGGTTGCCGATACCGCTGGTGAGCGTATCGGACAACTTCTGCACGAAGTCGACCTGGATCGAGTACTTCTTCGAACCCGACGATAGACGCGCAAGGGCCGCGTTGACGTTGGTCAAAGACGTTTCGACAGTCGAGATCATCGTCGAAGCTGCTGTCTGGGTCGAAATTGTACCAGAAGAAGCAACGGTGACGATCGAGCCGCCAAGCGACAGGTTCTCGGCGCCGACTGTGATCTTGCGCGAACCATCCGAAGAGGCGAGCGCCGTGATCTGGTTCGTCGAACCGTCGAGCAGGTTGAAGTTGTCGAACACCGCGTTGCTGATGATGCTGCCGATCTGGTCGCGCAACGCAGTGAAGTCTTCGTTGAGCGCAGCGCGGCTCGCGGTATCGAGCGCCTGATCCGATGCGGACAGAGCCTTCTGTTTCATCTGAATCAGAAGATCGGAAATCGACTGGCCGGCAGAGAGGCCCACATCGACCGCCGACATGCCGCGATGCAAGCTATCCATCACTGCGGAGTAGCCGGCAACATCGCCGCGCATGTTCTGCGCCATCGCAAACGTCGCGCCGTCATCTTTGGCTGACGCGACCTTCATTCCAGAGTTGATGGCATTCTGGACAGTCTGCATCTGTCCATTGGTCTGGTTGAGGTACTGCAGCGCGACCATTGCGCCGGTGTTGGTGTTGACGGAAAGCATGGTGTTTCTCCAATTCCCTTTTGGGTTCGTGGGCGAACCTTCTGCTCACCCTGGGGCCACGCCCCGCCAACAGGGTTAGCAATGGGTGTGCCATGCGCCAAGTATTTGATTTTGCTATATATTCAATAATAACAAAGACTTATACGGTCGGCAGGAATTGCCGGTGGGCAAGCGCTGCTAAACAAAAAAAGCCGGCTCGCGGAGCCGGCTTTTTGGTTCTGCTATGGAAAGGAGGAGGTCAGGCGCCGCGGAGGCCCTGCATGATGGTGCGATTGATTTCGATCAGCGGCTCGAGCGATGCGCCGTTGCGTGTGACGTCTTTGGAATAGTTGGCGACCCACATCGACAGCGAAATGATCTGCGCCCGCAGCTCGCGGGGCAGTTGGTTGCGATCGTCCATACAATCGCTTGCGAGCGTGCGCCACATCGTGCGATTCCAGTCGAGCGTCTCCGCCAAGGGACCGCCCTTCAGCTCCTTGCGCTGTGCGTCAAGCAGGGCACCCGTGACCACGCCAAACAACCGGTACTCGGTCTGGCGCGGATCTTCAGAGATGCGCTGCGTGTTCTGATAGGCCTTTAGGCTCATAGTTGAGACGCTCCTGCTCGAAGTCGAATAGCCGCTTGCACTGCATAAGGGCTTTGTAATACGCGCCGCTCATCACATCGCGGCTGATCTCCACGCACAACGCGAGCGCAGTGCGATCGCGGATCGCGCCCATGAACTCGGTCATGCGAATGGCGAATTCGTTGTAGTTCGGCTCGATCCGATCAGGCTCAAGATACATCATCATGATCGGGAAGTAGATGCGCCGCACCGGCGTGTTGGCGTCGTCCGGCTGCATGATGTCCTTCTCGCGCAACACACAGGCCTTGTTCTGAAGAACGAGGCTGGTGCGCTTATCGCCATTGGCGAGGACCGCGCCGTTGAGGACGAAACGCTCGCCCGGCTTGAGGGATAGTTTCAGAGGCATACGGGTTCTCCGATACAACGCGGAAGGTGAATCCGCGGTGAAAATCGGGGGCACGATATGGTTGGTATGGTTAAGGAAGTCCTTGCAAAACCACGACCCGTATTCACGGCAAATTAAGCACGTTCGGCCTTCAATCGCGTCGGAAACCTACGAAAAGTTGGATTTGCGATGGCCGAAGCGGCGGTTGCGATTGGCTTGGATCAGCTCGCTGGCGTCGGCGCACATGCGCAGGCGTTAGCCAAACTGGAGTCCCTGCAGGAAGAGATCGGGGCAGCTCTCGCACGCCGCAAATCGAACGGTCTCGTCCGCCGCGCGATCAAGGCCTGGTACCGCGGCGATACGGTTCGCGCCGCCAAACTTTCGCTCGAAGCGACAGAAGCCGACGATCAAAACGCGCCCGCCTATCATGTGCTCGGCATGGCGCTGGAGCGCATGGGCCACACGCATAAGGCGCTTGTGACGTATGAGCGCGCGCATCAACTCAATCCGTCCGACCCAGAGCTCTTGATCAATCTCGGCCTCACCGCCTGGAATCTGCACATGCGCGAAGGCGCTGAGGCGATGTTCCGGCACTACATCAATGCCAAACCGGAGTCGCCGCTCGGCTACAACAATCTTGGATCGATCCAGGGCGATATGGGTCGTTCAACTTTGGCGATCGAAACGCTTCAGAACGCGATCTATCGCATGCCGAACGAAGCGATGCTGTGGAATTCTCTGGCGACCATCCTTGCGGAAAACGGCCGCGCGGAAGAGAGCCTCATCTTCTATCAGGAAGCAATCCGGCTCGAGCCGCAGTTCTCCCGTCCCTATCACAACCTCGGCTACGCCTACTCGCACCTCGGCCGCCTCGAAGAGGCGCTCGATGCGTACGACAGCGCCCTCGAATATGGCAAGGATCCGAACGAGCGAATCGAAACGCTGCATTCGCGCAGCATTTGCCTGATCGGCATGGGCAAGCTCGAAGAAGCATGGGACGCCTACGAAATCCGCAACAGCCCGCGTTTCCGTGCTTACCTGCACAATGTCGGTAACATGACGCTCTGGAATGGCGAGCCCCTCGACGGCAAGCGTATCCTGGTCACTGGCGAGCAGGGTCTCGGCGATGAGTTCATGTTCGCGAACATCCTGCCCGACATCCAGCGCGCCGTTGGCGAAACAGGAAAGCTGCAAATCGCAGTCGACCCGCGCCTCGTGACGCTGTTCCAGCGCTCTTACCCCAAAGCCGAAGTCGGCACCTATGATGACCGCAAGGCGCTCATCAACACCGGAGGCAAAGAGCTGCGCCTGATCCAGTGGGCGGTGAAAGACGGCAAGCCGGACTTCCACACGCCGATGGGCAGCGCCCTGCGCTTTCTGCGCACCGATCTGTCGCAATTTCCGCACGAGCCGTTCCTTACGGCCGATCCGGAGCGGGTGGCGGAATATCGCAAGCAGCTGGAAGCCATCGGCCCGGGGCCGTATGTCGGCATCTGCTGGCGGTCGATGAAGATGGATGTGAAGCGCAAGAAGTACTACTCCGCGCTCGACATCTGGGGACCGATCTTCAAGACGGAAGGCGTGACCTTCGTCAACGTACAGTATGGCGATTGCGCCGATGAGATCCGCGCCGCCGAAGAAAAGCACGGCGTCAAAATCCACGTTATCGACGGTCTCGATCTCAAGAACGACATCGACGGCGCGGCAGCGCTGTCCACCGCACTCGATCTGGTGATCTCCGCCCCGACCGCTGCGGCCGCAACGGCCGGCGCGGTGGGAACAGAGACGTGGTTCCTGACCGCCGGCCGCACGTGGCCGCAGATGAACACCGATGAATTCCCTTGGTACGCGAAGTCGCACGTCTTCGCGCCGGAGAATTTCGGCGACTGGGAAGCCGTCATGCCGGTGGTCGCCGAAGCACTGGCGAAACGCGCCGACAAAATCGACGCGTAGGCTCAGCTCAACAAGGCAAGCATCGCATCCTGGTTCGGACGAGCCGGGATGCGAACGTCTTTGAAGGTAATATCCGCCAGCGGCTCAGCGGCCGCTTTGCTGATCGCGATAACGATGAGATTGCCGCAGGCGTGTTTGAGGCCGGCCGCCTTGATGCCGTCGACAAACGACTGCGCACTGCG
Organism: Rhizomicrobium sp.; assembly: GCA_036263395.1. Taxonomy (GTDB): domain Bacteria; phylum Pseudomonadota; class Alphaproteobacteria; order Micropepsales; family Micropepsaceae; genus Rhizomicrobium. Next base: position 6,419 of record DATAHD010000638.1, read on the forward strand.
GCTTGAGAACAGCAACACGGTATCGACGTTGCCGCTTCTGATCGCACGTTGCGCTGCGCCGGGAAGACCTTCGGCAGCGACGGCTTCGTAGAGTGTCTCACGCGAAACGGTGAAACCCTTGGCGGTCAACGCGCCCGCGAGGTCACCCGCAACATCGGTGCCGCTGATGTGCAGGAGCGCGCCGCCTTCAGCTTTCGCCCACTGTGCCGTCGCTTCAGCGAGTGCAGTCGAACCACCCTCGGCGTTTCGCACTTCCGTAAACCCCGCGGCACGGGCTTCTTCGGCGGACTGCTGACCAACGGCATAGACGGCCACATCGCGGCGCGGCGTGCGTCGCACCAGCGCGCGGATGCCATTCGCGCTGGTCGCGAGAATCGCCTGCACGCCGTCCAGCGCGATCTCATCGCCATCCCGGTATTCGATGCTGAGCAACGGCGCGATCACGCTGTCATGTCCAAGCTCGCGCAGGCGTGCCGCGGTCTCCAGCGAATCATCGAGTGGCCGCGTGACGAGGACACGCATCAGAGCTGCAACCAACGCTCGGCGCGCCAGCGCAGCGCCATGCCAGCAGCGCGACCAGCCTGCTCAGCCTCTTCGACCGGATCGCTTTCCAGCATCAGCCGGAAATCGGTATCGGCAAACTCTTTTCCGTCCGGCGAAAGCACCTCACCGGCAAAGGAGAGTTCATTGCCATCATAGATCGCATGACCACCGATTGGCGTTTTGCACGAACCATCAAGCGCCGCCTGGAATGCGCGCTCACACGTGACACAGATTGCGGTCGTCTCATGATGCAACGGTGCAATCGCGGCCGCGATGTCAGCATTCGCTTCGCGGTGTTCGATCCCAACCGCGCCCTGCGCCAACGCCGGCAACCACGTCTGAATTTCCAGAGGCGAAGTAATGCGCGCAGACAAGCCAAGGCGATTCAATCCCGCAGTCGCCAGGATGATCGCGTCGTACTCGCCCGCATCCAGCTTCGCGAGACGGGTATCGACATTGCCGCGCAGGAGAACCGTTTCGATATCGGGCCGCGCCCGATGCACCAGCGCCTGCCGCCGCACCGAGCTCGTGCCGACGCGCGCGCCCTGCGGTAGCCCCGCAAGCGTCCGCGCGTTGTGCGAGAGAAACGCATCGCGCGCATCTTCCCGCGGCAGGATCGCTGTCAACGCCAATCCTTTCGGCAGCGCCACCGGCACGTCCTTCATGGAGTGCACGGCGATGTCGGCCTCGTTGGCGTACAGCGCCTCTTCCAGTTCCTTGGTGAAGAGGCCTTTGCCGCCGGCGTCGGCCAGCGGGCGGTCCTGGATACGGTCGCCGGTGGTTTTGACGATCACGATCTCCGCCGCGGTGCCCAATTCGGCGAGCCGGTCCTTGACCATGTTGGCCTGGACCAGAGCGAGCTTGGAGCCGCGGGTGCCGATGCGAAGGAGTTTGCTTTGCGCCATGGGTGCGTTCTAGGACAGGCAAGCGACCCGAGTGAAGAGAGCATGCGGCCCCTCACCGTCCTTGGCATCGAGACAAGCTGCGACGAAACGGCGTGCGCCATCGTCCGCGGGTCTGCGCCGGGGCCGGGCGAGATCCTATCGAATGTGGTGTTCAGCCAGCTGGAGGAACACCGGCCCTATGGCGGCGTGGTGCCAGAGGTCGCGGCGCGGGCACATGTCGAAATCCTCGACGGCATCGTGGACGAGGCATTGGCGACCGCGCAGGTCAGCCTTGCCGACTGCGACGCCATCGCGGCAACAGCGGGACCGGGCTTGATCGGCGGCGTGATGGTTGGGCTAACCACGGCAAAAGCCTTAGCGCTGGCCAGCGGAAAGCCGCTGATCGCGATCAACCATCTGGAGGCACATGCGCTCACGGCGCGGATGACCAACGGTGTCGCATTTCCGTTTCTGCTGCTGCTGATCTCTGGCGGGCACTGCCAATTGTTGGGCGTTGAAGGCGTCGGCAAGTTTCGCCTCTACGGCACGACCATCGACGACGCGATCGGCGAGGCATTCGACAAAACGGCGAAGCTGCTGGGCCTGCCTTATCCGGGCGGTCCCGCCATCGAGGCGTTGGCGCGCGAAGGCAACGCCAAACACTATCCGCTGCCGCGGCCGATGCGCGGACGCGATGGCGCGGACTTCTCGTTTTCCGGCCTGAAAACAGCGGTTCGCCAGGTCGCGCTCAGCGGTGAGATCGTAAAAGCCGATCTCGCGGCGGCGTTTCAGCAAACGGTGGTGGATGTGTTGATCGATCGCACAGGCGCCGCGATGGCGATGTTCCGGCGCGATTTTCCCGAGGCGCACAATCCGGCGCTTGTCGTGGCCGGCGGCGTGGCCTCAAACGGGGCGATCCGCGATGCGCTCACGGCGCTATGCCAGCGCGAGGGGTTCGAGAAAAAAATACCCCCGCCCAGGCTTTGCACGGACAATGCCGCGATGATCGCCTGGGCGGGGGTTGAACATGGTCAGCTGGGCCTGTTCGACACCGTGGGGACAGGGCCGAGAGCTCGCTGGCCGCTTCACGGCTAGCGTCCGCCTATGGGGGAGCCGGAGTGGCGGACGCGCCGTTGAAGCTTTTTGCCTAACCGGGGTTAGGCGACCACAAAGCCCGCGATTGATAGGAAGCCGGCGCCAATGGCGACGGCTGCCGAGAAAACGCCGACGATCACGCTGTGAATGCGCGAATGCTGTGGGGTGCTGTGCTGGGTAACGTAGGTCATGATTGCCTCTCCTTTGCCTGCCCGCCGGATCCCTTGATCCGGCTCGAATTCCTTGGCGTTGCCGCCCTGACAAGCTGCAGATAAGAGCGAGGTCGCGACTCTTCAATGAACAAAATCAAAAATATTCATCATTCATCGTTTTGCAATGGAGCCATGCGGATTTTGCAAGCCTTTGATTTATCTCAAATAAATAACAAGGGCGCGCAATCGTGCTGCAGCGCACACAAAGAGTTGCAGGCCTGAGATGAGGATTGCGACCTGGAATATCAACTCCGTCCGGCTGCGGAAAACGCTGGTTCGGCGGCTGCTGAAGGCGAAATCCCCGGATGTTCTCTGCCTACAGGAGACCAAGACGATCGACGCTTTATTCCCGCATAAGGCGTTCGAAGAGATGGGCTATGTCCATCAGGCGATCCGCGGCCAGAAGGGCTATCACGGGGTGGCGATCCTCTCGCGCGTGCCGTTTGTGGAGAGCCGCTCCGACCGCTATTGCGACAAGGACGACTGCCGCCACATGCAGGTGCGGTTCGGCAATGGGATCGAACTGCACAACTTCTATGTCCCGGCCGGCGGTGACATTCCCGACCCCGAGGCAAATGAGAAGTTCGCGCACAAGCTCGCCTTTCTGCGCGAGATGGCAGCCAACTTCGCGAAACGCAGCGACAAGGCGACGGCGAAGGTGGTGATCGTCGGCGACCTCAACGTCGCGCCGCTTGAGCATGATGTGTGGAGCCACAAACAGCTGCTGCGCATCGTTTCGCATACGCCGGTCGAAACAGGGCTGCTCAACGATGTGAAAGCGTCGTTCGATTTCACCGACGTGACACGTGCCTTCGTGCCGGCGAACGAGAAGATCTATTCGTGGTGGAGCTACCGCGCCGCCGACTGGGAAGCCGCCGACCGCGGACGCCGCCTCGACCACATCTGGGT
>DATAHD010000639.1:0-3657 GCA_036263395.1 Rhizomicrobium sp.
CAAAATGTCGCTGCATCTGCTCTAGCGGCGAATGCTGCAACGCACAACGCCGCCCCCACGGCAACTATCGCCGCAGCGGGCGTCGCGGGGCGCGCGCGGTTCGGCCATAGTTGGCGCCTGACCGGAGGGGACTGATGAAGCGCAGCACCGACCGCATTCTGACGACGCATGTGGGGAGCCTGCCGCGGGCGCCGTCACTGGCCGCGCTGCTGGTGAAGCAGGAGGCGGGCGAAACGGTGGACGCCGCCGAGCTGCACCGCGAGATGGATGCGGCGGTGAAGCACGTCGTGGCCAAGCAGATCGAAGCCGGCGTCGATGTGATCAACGACGGCGAGCAACCGCGCGTTGGGTTTCAGACCTATGTGCCGCTGCGCATGAAGGGGTTTGGCGGCGCGTCGGTGCGCAAACCGCCGACCGACATGATGGCGCATGCCGACATGTTCGAGATGATGATGCGGCGCTTTCCGGGCTCCGGGAAAATCTCCAACGCACCGCAAGCGGTGGCGGAGATCACGTATGAAGATTTGTCGGCGGCGCAGGAGGAATTGGATCTGTTCGATGCGGCGACCGCAGGCACGACGGCGGACGAGCGGTTCATGACGGCGCCATCCCCCGGCATCATCGCCACGACGATGTCGAATGCGCATTACGACAGCCACGAAGCCTATGTGTTCGCACTCGCGCGGCAGATGAAGAAGGAATACGCGCTGATCGCCAAGCGCGGGCTGGTGCTACAGGTGGACTCGCCGGACCTCGCGATGGAACGCACAATGATGTTCCAGGACAAATCGGTGAGCGAGTTTCTCGACATCGCGCGGATGCATGTCGCGGCGCTGAACGAGGCGATTGCGGACATTCCGCGCGAGCAAGTGCGGCTGCATTGCTGCTGGGGCAATTGGGAAGGGCCGCATGTGCACGACGTGCCGCTGGCCGACATCCTGCCGGTGCTTTATGGCGCGCATGTCGGAGGATTGAGTCTGGAGTTCGCCAATCCACGGCATCAGCACGAACTGGCGGCGTTCAAGGCGCATCCGTTCCCGAGCGACAAGGTGCTGCTGCCGGGCGTGCTGGATTCGACGACCAACTATGTCGAGCATCCCGAGGTGGTGGCGAACCGGATTTGCGCGGCGGTAGAAGCGGTGGGGGATCGCACGCGTGTCATCGCGAGCACCGACTGCGGCTTCGGCACGTTCGCGGGCTATGAGTTCATTGCACCGAGCATCGTGTGGGCGAAGCTGCGCGCAATGGCAGATGGCGCGGCGATTGCGACGAAGAGGTTGGCGGACTAGTGGCGTCGTTTGTGATTATCGAAACATCCCCAAATCCGACGGTAGATGAGGTACGAGATGCGCTCGTCACCTCTGGTTTTGAACTGATCGGCACTGGCCATTGGGCATGGGTATATGGACATACGGAACTCGCGGTCGCGGCGCGCGTCACGCCTGTCGATCCAGCATACAGAATTTTCGTTGATGACTGCCTGAAGGGGCCATCAAACCGCTGGCTTCCAAGTGTGTTCTCTATAACGCCGATACAACGCAACGGCTACTATGTGTTGATGGAGCGGTTGTGGCCGGTGGACGATGCGGTGGCAGAGGCGTTTTGTGCGGCGCTGGACATCCGGAACGAGAGCGGGTTCGAGCCGCCGGTTGCGAGTGCCGCGTTCGATGGTGCCGGCGATCCCGATTTTGCAGCGCTGGGGGTGCGCGTGAAGGCAATGCTGGCGGAGGGGGCCGCGCGCTATCGCTTATGGGGCGGCGCGGACATCAAAGAGAGCAGCGTGATGCGGAACGCGGAGGGCCAGTTGAAGCTTGTCGATCCGGTGTTTCTGGCGGGACGGAAGATTTGTGAAGCGTTGCTGGAAGCACGGCGTGAAGACCTCGCGGATTTCTCGCGCGCATGGCTCGAGGATTTTCTCACCATTCCGGTGTTCGAACCCGGCGGCGATGCGAGAGATGGAACCGCGGAATTGGTTGCGGCCGTGCAGCGGCTCTACGGCTGATCTTTCGGAATCATCAGCACCGCAATCGTCGCGAGTACCGATGCGGCTGCGGCGAGTGCGAAGGTTGCGGAGAGGGATTGGGTCACGATGAGACCGGCCAGCGCCGAGCCGATCGGATAGCCGACGACGTTGAGGCTCATCGAGACGGAGAGCACACGACCGAGCTTAGCGGGGTCGGTGCGGCGCTGGCGCAAGGTGAGCAGGCCGACATCGACGGGGCCTCCCGCGGCGCTGACAATCGTCAGGCCGAGGAGCAATCCGGCGACGCCGAACTCCGACGACAGCGGCCAGCATGCGAGTGCGGTGATGATCATGCCGAGCGCCATGGCGCTGCGCTCGCGGCCCGTGGTGCGCACGCGGCCGGTGACGAGCGCCGCAACGCCGCCGGCGATGCCAGAGGCAGCCCACAGGAAGCCGGTCATCGTGCTGGCGTAGGCGGGAGCGAAGGACTGGATCGCGAAGACCGGCACGGCAACGACGAGCGCGCCCCATGTCACCTGATAGAGCGAATAGGAGAAGGCGAGGCTGCGCAGCGTCGGCTCGCGCAGCACCAGCGAGACGCCTTCCACCGTTTCGCGTAGGAAGGTCGTGTGCGCTGCGCGCGGCGGCGGCAAATGGTGGATGCGGGCGGTGAAGAAGGCAGCCGCGCCGAAGGTGAGCGCGATGAGGATGAGCGTCGGCAGCGAGCCCCCGAAGCCGATCAGCACACCCGCAAGGCCGGGGCCGACGACGTCGATGGCGGCATAGATAGCGGTGTCGAGCCCGTTGGCGGCATCGAGCGCATCCTTCGGTACGAGGCGCGGCAGCAGAGTACGCACGCCGGAGCGGCTGAGCGGATTGGTGAGCGAGTAGATCGCGACGAGCGCAAGCAGCGCGGCCGGGTTAGCAAAGCCGAGCCAGTCGGCCGCGATCATCGCCAGCATCAGGGTGGCGCTGGCCGCCATGTCGATGGCGATGGCGGCGACCGGACCGATGCGGTCGAGCAGTGCGCCGGCCATCGGGCTGATGACGAGGCCTGGTACGACGGCCGCGAAGCTGAGCCAGCCTGCGAGCGCGGGCGAATGAAAGCGCTCCAGCGCGTAGAGCACGATGGCCAGCGAGAACATGCGCCCCGCCAGCCGCGAGAATGTGGTGGCCGCGAGCAGCGCAGGCATGTCGGCGATGCGCAGGAGGGAGCGGTAGGTGACGGGATTCGGCATGGCGCGATGGTTAGAGCACATCACCCTCCCCTTGAGGGAGGGTCGAAAATCTGGAGCGAAGCGGAAGATTTTCGGGGTGGGGTCTTGTGCGGCGAGGACCCCTCCCCGAAATTTGCTGACGCAAATTTCGACCCTCCCTCAAGGGGATGGTGAAAGAACAAAATCGGGAGAAACGCACATGGCATTCGACGGGTACAAGCTGCTGAAGATCGCGCGCGATGGGAAGATCATTTTCGTCACCATCGATGCGCCGCCGATCAATATCTTTACGCTCGAGCTGTACGGCGAGATGGCGCGGCTGGCGGAAGAGCTGAACGCGGATGCCGACGCGACCGTGGTGGTGGTGAAGAGCGCAAATACGGATTTCTTCATCGCGCATTTCGATGTGGCGGCGATCCTGTCGTTCCCGATCGATCAGCCGGCGGTGCGGTCCGACAAAGACGACAACGCCTTCCA
>DATAHD010000640.1:0-5136 GCA_036263395.1 Rhizomicrobium sp.
GTAGAGCGGCGGCTGAGCGATGAAGATGTGGCCGCGTTCGATCAGCTCCGGCATCTGGCGATAGAAGAACGTCAGCAGCAGCGTGCGAATGTGCGCACCATCGACGTCCGCATCGGTCATGATGATGATCTTGTGATAGCGCAGCTTGTCGGCGTTGAATTCCTCGCGCCCGATACCGGTGCCCATCGCGGTGATCAGCGACACGATGCTCTCGCTCGACAGCATGCGGTCGAAGCGCACGCGCTCGATGTTGAGGATCTTGCCGCGCAACGGCAGCACGGCCTGGTTCTCGCGGTTGCGCGCCTGTTTGGCGCTGCCGCCGGCGCTGTCACCCTCGACGATGAAGAGTTCGCATTTGGAGGGATCGCGCTCCTGACAATCGGCGAGCTTGCCGGGCAGGGAGGCGCCGTCCAGCACGCCCTTGCGACGGGTCAGTTCGCGGGCTTTGCGCGCCGCTTCACGCGCGGCGGCGGCTTCCACCACCTTGCCGACGATGTTCTTGGCTTCGACCGGATGTTCTTCGAACCAGCGGCCGAGTTGTTCCAGCACGACGCCTTCGACGACGGGGCGCACTTCGGAGGAGACGAGCTTGTCCTTCGTCTGCGAGGAGAACTTCGGGTCCGGCACTTTGACGGACAGCACGCAGGTCAGACCTTCGCGGCAGTCATCGCCGGTCAGCGCCACCTTGTCCTTCTTCGCGGATGCCATGTCGTCTGCATACTTCGTCACCACGCGGGTCAGCGCGGCGCGGAAGCCGGCGAGATGCGTGCCGCCATCCTTCTGCGGGATGTTGTTGGTGAAGCACAGCATGTTCTCGTGATAGCTGTCGTTCCACGACATCGCGACCTCGACGGTCATGCCGTCGCGTTCCGACACGATGTTGACCGGGTTGGCGATCAGCGACTGCTTGGCGCGGTCGAGATAGCGCACGAACGCCTCCAGACCGCCGACATAGTGCAGCGTGTTCTCTTTCGGCTCCACGCCGCGTGCGTCGGTGAGAAGGATCGTGACGCCGGAATTGAGGAACGCGAGCTCGCGCAGGCGATGTTCCAGCGTTGCGTAGTCGAATTCGGTTTTTGTGAAGGTCTTGGACGAGGGGAGGAACGTCACTTCCGTGCCGCGCTTGTCGACGCCTTCGGCCACGATCTTCAGCGGCTCCACCGGATCGCCGTCGCGGAACTGCATGTAGTGTTCGTTGCCGTTGCGCCAGACGCGCAGATCCAGCCGTTCCGACAGCGCGTTCACGACCGACACGCCGACGCCGTGTAGACCGCCCGACACCTTGTAGGAGTTCTGGTCGAACTTACCGCCGGCATGCAGCTGGGTCATGATGACCTCAGCCGCCGAGACGCCTTCGCCGCTGTGAATGTCGGTCGGCATGCCGCGACCGTTGTCGCGCACCGTCACCGAGCCGTCGGCGTTCAGCCTCACGTCCACGCGCGTTGCGTGACCGGCCAGCGCCTCGTCGATCGCGTTGTCGACGACCTCGTAGACCATGTGGTGCAGGCCTGAGCCGTCATCGGTGTCGCCGATGTACATGCCGGGGCGCTTGCGCACCGCGTCCAGCCCTTTGAGGACCTTGATGGAGTCTGCGCCGTATTCCGGCTGTTGTTCGGGAGTCTGATCGGGTGATGACATGATTAGGAACCAGAGATGGGGACGGCGCGGGAATCCGCAACCGCAAAGAGATCGGCACGGCCGCGGAGCGGGGCGAACATCTCGATGTCCGTTCCCGTCATCCACGCCTGCGCGCCGAGCGCGAGGATTTCATCGAACAGCGCGGCGCGCCGCCGTGCGTCGAGATGCGCCGCCACTTCATCGAGCAGGAGGATCGGTGCGTGACCGTCGCGGCTACGCGACAGCTGCCACGCGACCGCCAGCACGATAGAGATGAGCAGCGCCTTCTGCTCGCCGGTGGAGCATTCGCGCGCGTCCATCCGCTTACCGACGTGGCGCACCGCAAGATCGGAGGTGTGTGGGCCGAAGGTGGTGCGGCCGGACTCCGCATCGCGGACACGGGCGCGGGCGAGCCGCTCGCGCATCGCGGCGGTTGCGGCTTCGAGGCCGTCGGCGAGAAGGGCGTCGGTCTCGCCATCCATCGCCAGCTGCGCGCACGGGAAGGCGCCGGCTTCGCCGCGCTCCACCAGTGCATCGTTGAGGCGGGCCAGTGTCTCGGCGCGCGAGACGGCCATCGCCAGACCGCTCTCCGTCATCTGTGCTTCCAGGCCGTCGAGCCAGCCGGGATCGCGTGGACCGTATTTCAGGAGACGCGCACGCTCGCGCATCGCGGTCTCGTAGCGCGACACACGCCGCGCATGCGTGGCGTCGAAGCCGAACACCAGACGGTCGAGGAAACGCCGCCGATCGCTCGCGCTCTCCACGAACAGGCGGTCCATCGCGGGGGTGAGCCACAGGATCTGCGCCACCTCGGCGATGTCGGCCGTGCTGGTGGATGGCGCGCCATTCAGATGCACCTGCCGCCGTTCGCCGCCGCTCGGGCCGATGGTGAGGCCGGTGCCGATCTCATAGGTCTCGCCGTGACGCGAGACATGCGCCGCGACGGCCCAGAGCGCGCCATCGCCGGCGCTGGGGCCTTTGCGCGTGTGCTCGGACAGCCTGGCGCCGCGCAGGCCGCGACCTGGCGAGAGCAGGGAGATCGCGTCCAGCATGTTCGTCTTGCCGGCACCGTTCGGACCGGCGAGCACGACGGGCGCGCCGCTGACCGCGATCTCGCCGCTGGCATAGGAGCGGAAGTTCGACAGCACGAGTCGTGTCACCGCATGACGGGCCGCCAAAGGCGAAGCCGCCGCTTGCGCGGAGTCACGAACCGTACTGTTCAAATCGTCATACCCGCATCGGCATGAGGACGTAGAGCGTGCGCTTGTCTTCCGCGTCCTCGATGATGGTGGGCGATCCGGCATCCGAAAGCAGGAAACGGATTTCCTTGCCTTCGATCTGTCCCGTGATGTCCATCAGATATTTTGCGTTGAAGCCGACTTCCAGCGGCGTCGCGCTGTAGGTCGCGCCGAGTTCTTCCGTCGCCGTGCCGGACTCCGGATTGATCACCGATAGCGTCACCTTGTCGGTGCCGACGTTGATCTTCACGGCGCGCGTCTTGTCGGCGGAGATTGTCGACACGCGGTCGACGCCCTGGCTGAAGTCCTTGCTGTCGAGCACCAGCGCCTTGTCGTTGCCGCTCGGGATCACGCGCTGATAGTCCGGGAAGGTGCCGTCGATCAGCTTGGAGGTCAGCTCCACGCCGTCGAAGGTGAACTGGATCTTGGTGTCGGACAGCGCGACATCGATGCCGCCTTCGGCATCGTCCAGCAGCTTGCGCAGCTCGCCGACCGTCTTGCGCGGCACGATGATGCCCGGCATCTCGGCCGAACCGTCCGGCAGGTCCATCTCGAAGCGGGCGAGGCGGTGACCGTCGGTGGCGACGGCGCGCAGCACCTTCTCCTTGCCCTCCTTGTGGGCGTGGATGTGGATGCCCATCAGGTAGAAGCGGGTCTCATCCGTCGCCATCGCGAAGCGGGTCTTGTCGATGATGCCCTTGGCCTCATCGGCGGCGAGACGGAATTTGTGGGGCAGGGCGCCCGTCGCCATCTGCGGGAAGTCTTCCTTCGGCAGACAGGCGAGTTCGAAGCGCACGGAGCCGGCAGACACCTGCAAGCGGCCGCCTTCGTTGGTCAGCAGCTCTGCCTGGACCTGGGAGCCGTCGGGCATCTTGCGCACGATGTCGTAGAGCATGTGCGCCGGTGCGGTGGCCGCGCCGTTGCGGATCACGTCCGCCGGGATGCTTTCCACGATCTCGATGTCGAGGTCGGTGGCCGTGAGCTTCAGCTGGCCCTTGGCCGCTTCGATCATCACATTGGACAAGATCGGGATGGTATTCCGCCGTTCGACGACACTCTGGACGTGGCTCAGAGCCTTCAAGAAGGCTCCCCGTTCGACGTTGATCTTCATCGGTCCTGCGCTTGGTTTCAGCCGCTTCAAATGCCGGATTTTGGGATGCCGGAGGCACCTCGTAACCCGTTGATTTGATTGGGCGATTAGAGGCCGAAAATGGCCCTTCGACTCAATCGAGTGAGTATAGCAGAAGGGGGAAAAAGGGAACAGGATTCGTGCGAGATTCCCTTACGAAATCGCATGAATTTGGTGGGGCCTAAAACACCCCAAAAACGGCATCACCCGGCCGCGCTTTCGTGCGATCCGGGTGATCTATTTTCCGTATACGGATGAACTTGAGGCTACGCGTCCGGCTTCTTCGCCAGCACGTTCTTCAGGAAGTCCACCTCCTGGCGGAACACCGGATCCTCGGCGCAGAGTTCCTCGATGCGGCGACAGGCGTGCAGGACGGTGGTGTGATCGCGGCCACCGAAGCGGCGGCCGATCTCCGGCAGCGAGCGCGTGGTCAGTTGGCGCGACAGGTACATCGCGACCTGACGCGGACGGGCGACGCGGCGGGCGCGCTGCGGTGAGTGGAAGTCCTTGACCTCGAGTTTGTAGAACTCGGCGGTCTTGCGCTGAATGTCCTCGATCGACGTCTTGGCGGTCGCGGTGCGCGAGCCGATCGCTTCTTCCGCGATCTCCAGCGTCACCAGCTTCTTCGTCAGGTCGGCGTAGGTCGCGAGCTTGGTGAAGACACCGATGATGTCGCGTGGCGTCGCTTCGTTGATGTCGGCGATGCGCTCCAGCACGTCGTCGGCGAGAACCACGCCGCTCTTGTGTTTGGAGAACTCCGCGGCGCGGGCCTTCAAGATGGCGAGGCGCGTGTCACGATCCGGCCGGTCCAGCTTCAGCACCAGCCCACCCGCGAGGCGCGAGCGCACATCGGCGCCAAGCCCTTCAAGGCTCGCCGGCGGCAGCGCTGCCGCAATCACCACGCGCTTGCGCAGATCGGAGAACGCATTGACCGTATGCAGCAACTCGGACGCCGTCGCGCTCGAGCGGCAGATGTGCTGCAGGTCGTCGATGATGAGCACCTCCGCCGTACGCAGCTCTTCTTTAAACGCGAGCGTGTCCTTGCGATAGAGCGCACCCAGGAAGTGGCGCATGAAGTCTTCGGCGCGCAGGAACAGCGTACGCTTGCCGCGCTTGCGGAATTCGAGCGCTGCGGCGTTCAGAAGGTGCGTC
>DATAHD010000641.1:0-5606 GCA_036263395.1 Rhizomicrobium sp.
GGGATCAGCGTGACGAACAGCGCGACCAGCACGAGGATGGACAGCGTGCCGCCGGCGTAATGCGCAAAGCTCGGGATTGTCGCGACGGCGAAGACGAAGATGATTGTCATGCCGGCGAGCAGGATGTTCAGCGCAATCTCGTTCGGCGTCTTCTGACGCTCGGCGCCTTCGACCAGCGAAATCATGCGATCGAGGAAGGTGCTGCCCTTGGTCGCCGTGATTTTCACGACGATCCAGTCGGACAGAACCCGTGTGCCGCCGGTGACCGCAGACCGGTCGCCGCCGCTTTCGCGGATGACCGGCGCGCTCTCGCCGGTGATGGCGGACTCGTCGACCGAGCATACACCCTCGACGACATCGCCATCGGACGGGATCAGCTCGCCAGCCTCGACAAGCACGAGATCGCCACGTTCCAGCTGCGTTGCGGGCACCTTGCGCCACAGCTTCTGCGTCTGGCTGGAGAGGAGTTTCGCCTCGAGATCGGTCTTTGCTTTGCGCAGCGATGCGGCCTGCGCCTTGCCGCGCCCTTCGGCCACCGCTTCGGCGAAATTCGCGAACAGCACGGTGAACCAGAGCCAGAGAATGATCTGGAGCGAGAACAACCGGTCCGGTGCCCCAGCCGCGACGTCGCGGACGAACAGAAGGGTCGTAAGGGCGGCGACGATCTCGACCACGAACATCACCGGGTTGCGCGCCATGACGCGCGGATCGAGCTTTCGGAATGCGCCGCCGATGGCGGGGACGAGGATCGCCGGATCCATAATGGAGGCGGCCGTGCGGGGTTGGGTGCTCATGTGCGTGGCTCTTCAGAATGCGGTGTGACTGGTCATCGCGAGATGCTCGACGATGGGTCCGAGCGACAGCGCCGGGAAATAGGTGAGACCGCCGACGATCAGGATGACGCCGATCAGGAGGCCGACGAACAATCCGCCATGCGTCGGGAACGTACCTTCCGACGGCGGGACGATCTTCTTGGCCGCCAGCGCACCGGCCATCGCCAGCATCGGCACGATCATCAGGAAGCGGCCGACCAGCATCGCGATGCCCAGCGTCGTATTGTAGAACGGTGTGTTGGCGGTGAGGCCGGCAAACGCGCTGCCGTTGTTTCCCGTGGCCGAGGTGTAGGCATACAGGATCTCGCTGTAACCGTGCGGGCCGGCGTTGAGCGGACCGGCAAGGCCCTGCGGGATGACGACGGCAATCGCGGTGAAGCCGAGGATCGCAAGCGGCAGGATCAGGATGGCGAGCATCGCCATCTTCACTTCCTTGGCCTCGATCTTCTTGCCGAGATATTCTGGCGTGCGGCCGACCATCAGGCCGGCCAGGAACACCGTCAGCACCGCGAACAGCAGCATACCGTAAAGACCGGAGCCAACGCCGCCGAAGATGATCTCGCCCAGCATGATGTTGACCATGGGAATCATGCCGGCCAGCGGCATCATGCTGTCATGCATCATGTTGACCGCACCGCAGGACGCATCGGTGGTGATGGTGGCGAAGAGCGCGGAGTTGGCGATGCCGAACCGCACCTCCTTGCCCTCCATATTGCCGCCCGCCTGCAACGCACTGGCGGTCTGATCGACGGGAAGCTGTGCGAACGCCGGGTTGCCGGCGGCTTCCTGCCAATAGATGACGCCTGCACCGGCGAGGAACAGCAGTCCCATCACGGCAAAGATCGCCCAGCCCTGGCGCTCGTCTCCGATCATGCGGCCAAACATGTTGGTCAGCGCCGCACCGAGCGAGAAGATCAGCAGCATCTGGATGAAATTGGTGAGTGCGTTCGGGTTCTCATACGGATGCGTGGAGTTGGCGTTGAAGAAGCCGCCGCCATTGGTGCCGAGCATCTTGATGACTTCCTGCGACGCCACCGGCCCCTGCGCGATCGTCTGCTTGGCGCCTTCCAGTGTGGTTGCATCGGCATAGGCGTGCAGGTTCTGCGGCATGCCCTGCCACACGAAGAGCAGGCCCACGACGATCGAGATCGGCAGCAGGACATACAGCGTGCAGCGCACCAGGTCGGCCCAGAAATTGCCCACGGACTTCGCGGAACGCCGCGCAAAGCTGCGGACCAGCGCGACCGCGAGCGCAATGCCCGTCGCGGCGGAGACGAAGTTGTGTACCGTCAGCCCCGCCATCTGGGTCAGATAGCTCATGGTCGTTTCGGGAACGTAGGACTGCCAGTTGGTGTTGGAGACGAAGCTAACCGACGTGTTGAAAGCAAGCGACGGCTCAACCCCGGCGAGATGCTGCGGATTGAACGGCAACACACCCTGCAGCCGCTGGATGGCGTAGAGCGCGATAAAGCCCGCGATGCTGAACGCCAGCATCGCAAAGCCGTACACCGTCCAATGCTGCTCTTCGTTGGGATCGATGCCGCTCAGGCGATAGAGGCCGCGTTCGAGCGGCCCCAGCACGGGCGAGAGCAGAGTGCGCTCCCCGCCAAACACCTGCGCGAGATAACCACCGAGCGGTTTGGTGATGGCAATCAGCGCCACACAATAGAGCGCGATCTGGAGCCAGCCGTTGAGAGTCATCAGAACTTCTCCGGACGGACGAGCGCGTAAACGAGATAGGCGAGGATGCCGAGCGTAACCGCCCCGGCGAGCGTGTAATCGAGAACCATCGCCCGCGTCCTACAGCCGCTCACACAGGACGGCATACGCCGCCGTGAGGATGAAGAACAAAACACCGGTTGCCGCAAAGGCCAGATCGAGCATGACGCTCTCCTTTCGAGAGAGCGAAGGTCGTCATTCTGCCGTAGGGATTCGATGGGGTGCGGACTGGTCTTTTATATAAATCCCATAGCGGACTTGCCCCGCCTCTATTCAGGCTGACAATCGGCTAAAGGACGGAAACCGGGGATATTTCTCGGTCTCCCCAAACGTCGCGGGCCCATTTACCGCCTCGCACATCGCGTCTGCTCAGACAGAGCCGTGAATCCGGGGAGGCGTGGCCATGATTTTCACCACACGCAGTTTTGCGCCGGGGATATTGTCTGCGGTGTCTTCTCCGTATTTGATCGGCAGCAGGAAGTCGAATTCGCCATGGAGGATCACGGTCGACACGGTGATCTTGGGCGGCGGTCGCCGGTAGTGTGATCGCCGTGCTTTGGCCTTTCTATCCGCGGTGGGCGCTACTGCATCTTGTACGTGACCTGCAGGAAGGCGGAGCGGCCGATGCCGTCGTACCAGCTGGTGTTGTAGTACGGGTAGCTCACCCAGGTGCTGTCCCGCGGCGGCGCCGTATCGAACACGTTCTCTACCGCGAGCGACGCAGTTACGTGATCGCTGAAGTCGTACGCGACCGATGCGTTGAAGGTCGTGTAACTGGCGACCCAGGCATCCTCGTCGTAGTTCGGCAGACGGCTGATGTAGTTGGCATCGACATTGAATCGCCACTGACCGGTCGCGAAGTTCACGCTGGCCGACGCCTTGTCTCTCGGGATGTAGTAGTCGGAGTCGAACGCCAGCTTGTTGAGTTCGACATCGCCCACGAACCGCACGAACGTGTGGTTGAACACGTGGGTGAGACTGGCGCTCAAACCGAACAGGCCAATGGACGTATCGATGCTGGTGTGCGCCGACAGGTCGATGCCGGAGGTTTTCTCCTGTGCAATGTTGATCGGATTGATGATGACATAGCTGATGGTGCCGCTGCCGTTACGCACAACGCGCGCAATCGCATCCTGGCAGGTGGGGCTGGCGATGTTCTGCGTGCCCAACCGGCACTCCGCTTCGTTGCGAAGGATCGGATCGACCTCCATATCCTCGACGACATTCTGCATCTTCACATTGAAGTAGTCGGCGGAGATGTCGAAGGCGTGCGACGGCGACCAGACAAAGCCGAAATTGAAGGAATTGCTCGTCTCGGGCTTGAGTTTGCTCGATCCGCTGGTCTGCACCTGGAAGCGCGCATCGTTGCAACTGCTTGGATCGGCGGTCGGATCGGCGAGGAAGCAGGCGTAGTAGTCGGGATCGCTGCCCTCGACATACCCGATGCCTTTGTAGATGTAGTTGAGGTCCGGTGCGCGGAAGCCCGTACCATAAGCGCCGCGCAGCAGCAGCGTGTCGAGCGGGCGATATTCCAGTCCGGCGTTGTAGGTACCCTGGCCGACATCGTTGCCGGCGTAGGTGTAGTGGTCATAGCGCGCCGCGAGGCTGAGTTGGACAGCGGTCACGATCGGCGCCGTCAATTCCGCGCCGGACGCCCAGTGCATGCGATGACCTATGCCTGGCGAGTCGATCCAGCTGAAATAATAAGGATTGACCGCTTTGGGGTCGGTGCCGAGGTCGTAGTCCTGCCGGCCGGCTTCGACGATCGCGGCAAAGCCGACTGGGCCGGCCGGAAGCGAAAACAGATCCGTCGTATCGACCTGCGCCGAGAGAACGCTGAGCGAGCTTTTCGGTTTGTAGATGCTGTCCTCGGCAATCGAGTTGTACTCCGCCGGGGTGAGCGGCGTGTAGAAGCGTGTCGGATCGGCATCGAATATCGGCAGGTCCTCGCCCAGCGAGCTGTCGATCCCGAGCTGGGGGCCCAGGAAGAAGGCGTTGGCTTTGCGGAAGTTGATCAGCGGGAAGCGGACACGGGAATCGTAGGCGCTGTAATTGAGCGACGCCTCGTAGTGCCAATCCTCATTAGTGCCGAACGTACCGCGGACACCGGGTGTCAGCGTGAAATTCGTCGAATCGACATGGCGCATGGCACGGCTGAGACCGCCCATCTCCTCCGGCGTGAAGATTCGGTACCAGTTATCACCAATGCCCTTGTGGTGGATGTTGAAGAAGCTGCCGGTGTCGTCGCCGGTTTCGGATTCATAGCTCCACGACGTCGGTCGCTTGAGCAGCTGCAGTTCGGAATGGCCACCCTGAAGGTCCATGAAGAGCGACGTGTGTGCGCTCAAATCGTACGTCAGTGACCCAATCAAATTGATCGCGTGGTTCCTAGATTCGATCGTGCGATAGGCGACCGCGCTTTCACTGCCGCAGTAGGCGCCGAGCTTATGGTGGCCGTTGCCGTAATAGTCGTCGATCGCGTAGTGCGTGGTGCCGTTATTGGTGTAGTTGCTCAGCGCGCATTTCGCTGGGGTTGCGTCGTTGGCGTAGTAGAGGTCCTGGTCGAGACGCTGCCAGTTGTAGACGGGCACCTGATAGCCGGACCCCGCCGGCGCATCGAGCGTCGAGTCCTGGCGGCTGCGCTGCCAGCCATAGATTGGATCCTGCAACAGCACTTCGCCGCCGATCACGCCGTGCAACGCGCCAAAACGGAATCCCGTCGATCCGGAGAAGCGATGCGATGCACCGCCGCCGTGCTCAGTCGCACCAAAGCGATAATCGAACGTCGTGGAATCGGTGTCCTTTTTGAGCACGAAGTTCACGACGCCCGCGAGCGCATCCGAACCGTAGATCGCCGAAGCGGAGCCGGACAAAATCTGGATGTTGTCGATCATCCCAAGCGGAATGTTGGAGATGTCGGTGAAATTGGACGAACCGTTGAACGGCATCGGATAGTCGGCCACGCGACGCCCGTTGACCATCACCAATGTATGGTTGGGGCCGAGGCCGCGCAAATCTACTTGCTGCGCGCCCGGTGAAAAGTCGGCCGCGTTT